>CAMAWS010000052.1 GCA_945861845.1 Candidatus Sulfopaludibacter sp. SbA3
TCAGCGTGTACATCGTTCCCAATGACACGCCGGCCGGGGCGTCGTACTTGCCACAATTGGCAATCTTGCCGACGGTCATGTCGCCGCCGGGAATGCCGTTGACAGACCATGCACCGCAGTGTTCATGGATCCGCTGACTTGAGCTGTGAACATTTTATCGGTTTCCGCAGCAACGGAAGCGGAAGAGGGACTGATTGAGACTGTCACTTGCGCCGAAGCGTGAGGCAAGCTGGCGAGCATCGCGGCCAATACGAAACCGATTGCAAATCCTTTGCATAATTTGTGCATCTTGTCTTTCCTCTTTTCCTGAGCCAGGGATGAGATCTTCAAAAGGTTCGGAACGTTTGCAATCGAGTGGCCAGAAATCCAGCGGGTGAATCAAAGTGAGTTAGTGATCGGCGTCTTGCGCGTTCTAACAAATTCCGTCATCCGATCTGACGAACATGTGTAGTCGTCAGAAAAATGCGGACAGCCGAACGCGATCCTTGGCTGAGGTACGCCGATCACCGGATGCTATGACGCGCGAAAGCCCGCGATATTACCTTCTGCGGAAAGGAATAGCGGGAATGACGCACGGATCGATTTAGAGTGGCTTGCGCGATTGTGGGCGAAGATCGCGGTGCTGCCGGCGCCCCAACGGCGCGCGATGCTCCTGAATCTGCGCGATCGGCCTGGCAGTTCCCAAGCGATGGATCAACTGGCGATAGAGGAAAGCGAAATCATGACACCATTCGAGAAATGTCCGGTCTGCCGCGGTGAGCTTATCGAGAAGCAGGTGCAAAAACTCTTGCACGGCGGGCGATACACCGCTTGGCCTCGCCAAGACCCCGCGCCAAAGGCTCGACACGTTTAGGCTATCGCGCGGTGAGCACCCGTTCCGGCATGGACCTTGATCTTTATTTCCACCTGCGAGCCAAGCCGATTGAGGATCGATACCAGGCGATCCACGGTAAACCTTCCCAGATCCGCATTGCGGATGCGCGAAAAGTCGGCGGCGGCGATTCCGGTACGATCATGCGCCCCGCGCACACTCAGTTCTTGCCGATCGAGTGCTTTGATAATCTCCGCGGCCAAAATCGCCTTGAATTGCTCGACATCGGCATTCGGGCGTCCCAGATCTCGGAACACATTTCCGCTGCCGCGCGTCACTTCCAACTTCCCCTTTTTCATCGCAACATTTCCTTCAACTTTTTCAACCGTTCCTCAATCAGATCGATCTCGCGCTTAGGTGTCTTGATACCCTGCGTCGAATTACGCACTGAATGTTGTCATGTATGACAACACCCGTCAAGAGACTGGTTGAAGCCGCAGGTCCCAACCGCCGCGATCCTGCCCCGAGCAATACGTTGGCCGGAAAAGCTCAGAACGAATCGCTTCATCAGTCATGTTTTGCCGACAGCGTTGCAGCGTGCGAGAATGAGCGGCCTTTGAATGAAGTGATTGAGAGGCAGCAGAACAGACGCGCCTCGAAGGCTCACAAACCCTGATGGACACAATCGAAATCTTGCGCCAGATCGAACGCGCGAACGGGAAATTTCCTCGAGCCGCTGTAGAGGCCGCTGTATCGCACCAGGAGGAAATTGTCCCGGAGTTGCTACGCATCATGGACGATACCGTCAGCCGTGCGGCGGAACTTGATGCTGAAGGCGGCTACATGGCGCACCTCTATGCCATGTTCCTACTGGCGCAGTTTCGTGAGGTTCGCGCTTATCCTCATCTGATACGGTTTGCATCACTTCCCGGCGACCTTCTCCATTCCCTTTGCGGTGACTTCCTGACGGAAGACTTCGGGCGCGTCCTGGCATCGGTGTGTGGCGGCGAGCTCGGAGGGATCCAATCCATAGTTGAGAGCGCGGAAGCTGACGAGTGGATTCGAGGCGCCGCTCTCTCGGCGCTAATCACTCTGGTGGCTGAGGGGCAAGAGAGCCGTGAAGCAGTGGTGCGCTACTTCGCGCAACTGTTCCGAGGCCAGCTGGAACGGCGGCCATCCGATGTCTGGAACTCACTGGTCGCATGCAGTTCCGACCTTTACGCTGCGGAACTCATCGTCGACATCCAGCAGGCTTACCAGGAGGATCTCGTCGATCCCGGTAACATCAGCATCCAGGATGTCAAGCGCGACATCGCTTTGGGCATGGATCGAGTTCTCGCGAGACTTACAGAAGACAGGCATCATCGCATGGTCCGGGACACCATAAAGGAAATGGAGTGGTGGGCGTGCTTCGGGTCAGACAGGCAGAAAGAAACGAGACTTGCCCCATCGGCGTCATCTGCTCTGGCTCAACGAATCAATTCGAAGATCGGCCGGAATGAACCGTGTCCATGCGGTAGCGGGAAGAAATATAAGAAGTGCTGTCTGGGGAAAGACGCGGCGAATCTGAATGAATTGAGTTCGGCAAAGCCGGACCTTTATAAGCCTGCGGCTCTGTGTATCGCGGGTGACAGCCATGTGCCGGCGGTCGTTTGCGAAGATGAAGCGGACAAGAAGTGTCTCTTCATTCTCGCGCGGGCTTCGCGCCAGATGGATGCGCTGGAAGCGGCGGAAGAAGCGGACGCGGACCTGGCATTGACACCGGGTTCGGGCATAGGTGAAGTGGGTCCGGATTGTCTTCGGTATTTATACAAGATCGGCTACCGGATCATGCCGGGCTTGAACGTCGAGCATGTCGCGCTCCTGGAGGATCTTGACGCTGACGAAGACCTGGACTTTGACGAAGACGGAGCGGATGACGCCATCGAGCTGTTGCACCGCGCCGCTGAGGAACAGATCCGCTCCGGCAATCCGCCCGAAGTCCGGCAAACTCTGGTTCGTCTCGCCGTTCCGGTTATTCCCGAAGCGACATCATGGAAATGATCGTCCACGCCATGATGCACGAGTGCGCCGAAGCTGCGGATGAAAACGGCGAGCCGAATATGCCCCGCTATGTCTCAGCTCTCCTGCGTCTACCCGACCTTGCCTGCGCTGACGGACATCTGCACACCTGATCGCCAAGAGCGTGTTGCAGAACGGCTTGCGGATAAGCGGTAAACTTTCGAACCCAGACCGAGCACATTGTGAGATGGAGATCGCGGAGTAAATCACGCTTCGTAAGGGATTCCTGCAGACGATTCAAAGGGTAGGAAATATAAAGAGGGGCTCGGCAGTGCCCTCTAATCCCGATTATGTTGCCCGGTCGGTAGGAAACCCGGTTCTGGCGGGCCGAAGGCCGCAGGCACGGCCGCAATGTCAGATAAATTCGGCGACAAACCGGCCCCGTATACACTGCGCCGAAGCCACCCTTCTCGCCCGCCCATCGCCAAATGCTTGAACGATTTCCGAGGGGTCTGATAACATCCGCCGCTCAATGAGGTATCCGTCACATTCATGATCGGAACCAAGCTCGCACATTACGAAATCACGTCGCACCTGGGATCTGGGGGCATGGGAGAAGTGTATCAAGCCACCGACTCCAGGCTCGGCCGCAGTGTCGCCATTAAGGTCCTTCCTGAAGCCTTCGCACACGACACCGACCGCGCGGCGCGATTTGAACGTGAAGCCCGCGTGCTTGCGTCTTTGAATCATCCCAACATCGCAGCGATTTACGGAATCGAACAATCTGGCAAGCGAAAGTTTCTGGTTATGGAACTCGTTCGGGGAGAGACGTTGGCCGAGCGCATCAAGCGGGGACCAATTCCCGTCGGCGAAGCCTTGCGAATTGCGAAACAGATTGCCGAAGCATTGGAAGCGGCTGACGACACGGGCGTGATCCACCGTGATCTCAAGCCGGCCAATGTCAAAATCACTCCAACCGGCCAGGTGAAGGTATTGGATTTCGGTTTGGCGAAAGCGTTCGCGGGCGATGTGGTGGATGCAAGCCCATCGAACTCGCCAACGCTCAGTCAGGTAGCGACTGAAACGGGAATGATTCTGGGAACCGCGGCGTACATGAGTCCGGAACAAGCGAATGGGATGGAAGTCGACAGACGCACCGACATCTTTTCCTTTGGCGCCGTACTGTACGAAATGCTGACGGCGCGCCGGGCGTTCGAGGGTGAACGCGCAGGAGAAATCATGGCGCGGGTGATGGAGCGTGAACCGGACTGGAACCGGTTGCCGAAGGACACGCCAACGGCCATTCGCCATCTTCTGGAGCGATGCCTGCGAAAGGACCGCAGCCGCCGCCTGCAGGTCGCGGCGGAAGCTCGGATCGCAATCGAAGAGGCCCTTACGAACCCGACGAACCCGGCTCTGTCTGTTCAGTCCCCCGCGCCTGCAGCATCGCGCCTGCGGGAGCGCGCGGCCTGGACGGCGGTGGCGGTTTTATTCGCGGCTGTTTCAGGGTTGTACTTCCGCCAGGCTGCGTCCGTGGACGCCCCCGAGACTCGTGTGGACATCATTACAGCGACGACATCGGACCCCGCCTCATTCGCCATATCACCGGACGGGCGCCGAGTCGTGTTTTTGGGTTCGGATAACGGCGCGGAGCGCCTCTTGCTTCGACCGCTCGATTCGACGACGGCGCAGCCGCTGGCGGGTACCGAAGGAGCCCGGTACCCATTCTGGTCGCCCGAGAGCAAGTCCCTTGGCTTCTTTGCAGGCGGCAAACTCAAGCGGATTGATATTGGTGGCGGATTGCCGACGATATTGGCCGATGCGTCGGCCGGTCGCGGCGGTGCATGGAGCCCGGACGGCGTCATCGTGTTTGCGCCGTCCAATGGGAGTTCGCTGTTCCGCATTCCTGCTTCCGGCGGCCAGGCGTTGGCCGTAACGAAACTCGATCCACCGCGACAGGGGGATCATCGGTTCCCGCGTTCCTGCCGGACGGCCGATTCTTGTTCTACACCTCTGCGGGATCGACGGATGCGGCGGGCATTTACCTTGGCTCATTGGACTCTTCCGAAACAAAACGCCTGACGGCGGCGGACTCCGCTGGTCTGTATATGCCTTCGGGCTGGTTGCTGTATTTACGTGGGGACACTCTCGTCGCACGGCGCCTCGATCCCGAACGAGGCGAACTCACAGACGAAGCGCTGACAGTGGCCGACCACGTGCAATTATTTAACGGCAGTGGCGTATCCACCCTGGGCTCCTTTTCCGTATCGGCCACAGGCGTTGTCGCTTACAGAGCGGCAGCATCCGGCGAGAGAAGACAGCTCATGTGGTTCGATCGCACAGGGAAAGCGCTCGGCACTCTCGGTCCGCCGGAAGAAGGTCTCGCCGATCCTGCAATATCTCCAGACGGACGCCGCATCGCCGTAACCCGCACGGTACAAGGCAATACGGACATCTGGATCCTGGACGAGACGCGTTCGACCCGCTTTACCTTCGATCCCAAAGCCGACACGTATCCCATCTGGTCTCCCGACGGAACACGGATCGCCTTCCGGCGGGTCGACCACAACTATTGGAAACCCGCGAACGGAGCCGGCAGTGAGGAATTGCTGTTGGAATCTGTTGTTGGAGCGCCGAGCGACTGGGCACCCGATGGCCGGTCTCTGCTCTATTCGAAAGTTGGCAATCTGGATACCATGGTGCTCCCGCTTCAAGGAGAACGTAAGCCGTATCTGTATTTGCACACCAATTTCCAGAAGACCAACAACCGATTTTCGCCGGATGGCCGCTGGGTTGCCTCTATGTCAGGAATGGCCGGACCCTATGAGATCTATGTGCGTCCATTTCCCACACCGAGCGGCGTCTGGCAGATCTCGAACGGGGGTGGTATTTCGGACCGCTGGCGCCGGGACGGCAAAGAGCTGTATTACATCGCTCCCGACGGGAAGATGATGGCGGCATCCATCACTGTCGAGGGCGACACGCTGGTTCCTGGTAGGCCAGTCGCGCTTTTCCAGACACACATCGCCCTGGGCAATTTGCACAACTCGCGCGGGCAGTATGACGTCGCTCCGGATGGCCGATTTCTCATCAACGTGGCCCTCGACGACAACTCTTCCCCCATTACCCTCCTGCAGAACTGGAAACCGCCTTCCAGGTAATTCCGGAAATTCCCGGTCCGGCCGGTCATTTCCCATCTTTCGCGCACATAAAATGGAAAATGACCGGCCGGACCAGGAATTTCAAACTGAGACACTACCGTATCCCGCGGTTTCCCCGGCGCGAGAACACACGAAGAAAGATGTGGTGCGGGTTGGGGGAGTTGCCCCCGAGCCTTGCGGAGATTATCGTTGCGCGTGCGTAGAATAAGGCCGCTAATCTACGCGATAGGTGCGTAGAAATGACCCGTTACATCCACCAATTGCCCGACTGGCCGGACTTCCGCTGGATTCAGGAAGTCTTAGTTGCACCTCTTGCTGATATCAGCCATCGGCAGGGACGCCTGTTAGGCCGGATGGAAGGTTTGGGCTTTTCCCTGCAAAAGGAAGCAGAGTTGGCGACCTTGACCCTTGATGTCTTGAAATCGAGCGAAATCGAGGGTGAAAAGCTCAATGCCGACCAGGTCCGGTCATCAATTGCTCGACGGCTTGGCATGGACATCGCAGGCGCTATCCCGGCAGACCGCGATGTCGAAGGTGTGGTGGAAATGATGCTCGATGCCACGCAGAATATTGCAAAACCTCATGACACTGCGCTTCGCGAATTCTTCGGCCGATTAGTTATGTGTATTGGGAACCAAAATCGAGAACGAGGATTGTTTCAAATTTCGACGGCGTCATGCCTCAATATACTTGATGGCTGCGCCCTGTCGGGCTTGCATTCGCAGCCGCTCATGATACCAACCGCGGAGAAACGCACGAGCAGAAGGTAACTATTGAGGAGCGACAGCACTACAATTGAGATTGTTCCGAGCACGGCAACCGCGATCATTTGCTCCGGACTGGCCACAACGAAAGCTGCCGAGAGGGTTAAGACGACAACGGCGACATCAACCAGCCATTCAAAAACCATCAATGTCCCCAGGAGTCCCGCGAACTGAAACAAATTCCCTCCAAGCAGCTCGACCGAATCGCTGCGCACCGCAGTTTCGAAAAGCTTCAGCAGGAAGCCCAGCGCGGCGAGAAGTACAACCGATACGAAGAATGCGCCCCGGGTATCGGCCCACAGCCCAGGCCACTCTGAAACCGGAGCGCTGAGATACCTGTTGAATACGATCAAGCCGCTGGTCACCAGGGCTGCCGCCATGACAAATCGAGTCGCGATGCCAGACAGGAGGAAGACCGAGTATTGCGATTTCCCCATCACGCGTGAGCGAACGTAAGCTTCGAGAAGAATCCAAAGAGCCATGGAAGCTGCCGCAGCCGCAGTGAAAAGACCGAATAGACGGCCGGCGTAGGCGCTCCAGATTTCCCGCAACAATCCGGCCAGAATCAACGGGCTTGCGCCGGGCAGGTTCGGCGCCTGCCACTCAATGGTTCGCAGCTGAAATCCGAACCAGACGCCGATCGCAGCAACGAAAGCCATCGTTGCAGCCAGCCACACGGCCTTCCAGAGCGAGTCCAGGAAAACAAGGCCGGGCGAACGGTTGACGAGGGCAAATCCTCTTCGAAGGGCAACTTCGACGCTGATCATCATTAACGTGGGGCCCTAGGGCGCCGCTGGCGCGAAAAGGATGTTCTCAGCCATATGGATCGCATTTGAGGCGGCTATGCGAAGATTATCCGCGGCAATCCAAAGCGAATACGCATCCGCGTGGTTCGCGTCTCGACGAATACGGCCGATGTGGATCTTGTCGGATCCGACAACGCTGACGGGCGAAGGACCATCCCCCAGGTCGGTTCCCGGGCGATGAACCGTGATGTTTGCCTCATCCTGTCGAAGCTGTTCCGCAAGGTCCTCAGCGGAAGGTTCGCCAACCAGCCGGACAAACATTGAAAACGCGTGGGAATGAAAGACCGGGGCCTGGACCACGCTGACGAACGGCATCGGAAAACCGAGTCCCAGCCCCTGAACCTGTTCCAGGATGCGCGTTTCCGTTTGCTCGGATACGCGCGGCTCGGGAAGCATATTGAAGGCAAGCTGGCCGTTGAAACTCTTGCTGCCGATTTCCTGGAAGTTCAGAAGATTCACGGTCTGTTCCTGCAACTCGTCCACGCCGGCCGCTCCCCTTTCCGAGGCCGGCGCCAGCACGGTGATTGCAGCGGACTGGAGTCCAAACGCGTTGTGGATGCGGGCCAGCAGGCGCGAAATAACGATCGAGGCAGGATGCGGATTGAGAAAGTACCCCTTTGCCGGAAGCCTGCGCGGATCGGAGATGCCATTCACAAAGATCGTTCCCTCCCGGCGAGTCTGCGTCATATCGATGGTTACGTCCGGGAACTTGCCGCCGCTGGCGACATAGGAATTCATGATCTCCGGACTGCAGGCAAAAAATGCAATGTCGGTGTTATCGAAGGCGCCCTGCGCGATGACGTTCGTGATCTGTATTTCGCCGGCAAACTCCTGCAGCAGCCCTACATACTCCTCGGTTTCAAACAAGGCGACCTTGGCCACAGGAAACCCGCTTTCCTCGATCATCTGCTTGAGTTCTTTGCCGGCAAGGGACGTGGACCCGACAATCGCAATGTTGGGAGTCTTACGTAACATTTTCGCTCTCTCGTCCATGAGTTCGATTGAACCAGCCATGGGCGCGGCTTACAAGCTGCCACAACTTTGCGATAGGGCCGGAGCTTACGTAGATGACTGCCATGGTCAGCAGGACGACTTCAGAATAGAAGACGATCAGGGCGATGAGCATTGCCGTGACAAACAAGGTCATGCGCGGCCCGGGCTTTCCAAGATCGAATTCCTTGAAACTGTAATACCGGACCGTGCTGATCATCAGGAATGCGATAAGGAGGACGAGAATGTACCAGAGCATCGCAGACCCTACCAGCAGGATGGGATTCTTGAAGAAATGGACTACTGAAGCCACCAGTCCCGCAGCGGCAGGAATCGGCAGGCCAACGAAGTAGCGTTTTCCGCCAACTTCAACCGGCTTCTTGGTCTGAATGTTGAACCGCGCCAGGCGAAGGGCGCCGCAGATGACGAATCCAAAAGTCGCCAGCCAGCCTAGTGTCTGCACGTGCTGGGTGATGTCGGCCGGAATGTCCTCGATTGCGGCGAGTCCCCAGCTGAAGGCCAGCACCGCCGGCGCAATTCCGAAAGTAAGCACATCGGCCAGTGAATCGAGTTCCACGCCGAAGTCGCTGGTGGTCTTGGTCAACCTCGCGATCCGGCCGTCAAGGCCGTCCAGAATTGCTCCAACGCCCAGGGCTATCGCGGCATAGTCGAAATTGCCGCGATAGGCCGACACGACACAGTAATACCCGCAGAAAATATTTCCAATCGTAAACAGGCTCGGAACTATCGACAGACCTTTCCGAAGCCGCGATCGATCCCGGATTTGCCGTTTTGGACGCTTCTCAGCCATCACGACTCCTTTGTAATCCCGAGGATAATCCCGATCGGTGTTGAGCCGGCTTTCACTCGTTTTCCGATTTCGACAGTTGGTTCGGTTCCGGCCGGGAAAAGCACGTCAACGCGTGAGCCGAATCGGATCAGGCCTACCATTTCACCCTTTTCCACGAAATCCCCAACCTTCTTCCAGCATACGATACGGCGGGCAATTAGACCTGCAATTTGTGTAAAGACCAGCTTCACCCGGCCGTCGCTGATCATGATGATATTGCGCTCATTCTCTACGCTGGCTGCATGGTTGAAGGCAGCCTTGAACTTTCCGCGCCTGTAGTCAATCGCTTCAATGCGTCCGCGAATTGGGCTTCGGTTTACATGAACATCAAAAATGGAGAGGAAGATGCTGAGCTTATGAACATTCCCCACGTGCTCGATCTTCACGACCTTTCCGGTGGCCGGCGACACGATAATCCGTGGATCCGCCGGTACAAGGGGCGTTGGATTCCGGAAAAAGAAAGCCACAAACAAAGTGAGCAGCAATAACAGGACCCCGCTCACAGTCCAGCCGGCCCAGAAGCTTACGGCCGTGGCGGCAAAAAGAGGGATAAGGAACCTGAAAGCGTCTTTAACGATCATGAAGTGGCATGCAGTGAGTATATGAGGAGGGATCCATTTCGGATTGCAGACCGGAAAATCCGCAATCCGAAAAGTTTCTTACGTGTGCTGATGGCTCAGCTCGTCGCGGAATTTCTGGATGATCGAGTTCATCTCGTCTTTAATATGCAATTTTTTCTTCTTGAGGGTGATTTCCTCGAGGTGATCATGCTCGGTCACATGAGGGCGGACCATCAGTTCATCAAGTTTGCTTTCGTACTGCCGATGCTCGTCGGCCAGACGTCGGAACTCCGGATTGGCGGACATCAAATGCTCTTTGATCTCCTCCTCCTTCATGCTCATCGCTCCTCCTTAAGTTGTTTCGGATGACAGAGAAAAGAAATTCTTAACGGACGTTAACGTCAACGTAACATACGGTTTGTCTCTACTTCAATCCGTTTCTCTCTCCATTACAAACGCGTCTTCGATGGGATTCGAATAGTAATTTTTGCGTTCCCCCACGATCTTGAAACCAAACTTCACGTAAAAATTCATGGCCGATGCATTCGATTTGCGTACTTCAAGCACCACTTTCGCCGCTTCCCTTCGCCGGGACTCATCCATGGCGGCGGTCATCAGTTGTTTGCCGATGCCCAGGCGTGCATAACTGCTTTCCACGGCGATGTTGTAAATCTCCGACACGTCGGCCGCAACGTGGAAGATCACGAAACCGACGATGAGCACGCTGCTGTCCCCGGATTCAATTTCGGCCACAAAGCTGGATGTAAAGGAGTCTTCGCTGATGAGCCGGTAATAACTGTCGATCGACCAGTGGGAAAGGTGGTGCCACGATCGCTCGATATCCACAACGCGATTGATGTCGGCCTTGTGGACTTTACGAATTCGTGCTTGCAACGCCTTCACGTGCCATCTCCGCGTCGGTTCTGCGAACGTACAGAGGTTCCAGTGGTCCACAGGCGGGCGTTAAAGCCAGTTCGGCAATCGCACCGGCAAGATAAAGATCCATTGGATGAATGGACCACTTCTTGTTTTCCTCAATCAATGCTCGATATCGGATTGCCCCGTCGCCGCAAAACACCAACTCCCGATCAGGCAACGATGCAAACCACTGCGCGGGTTTTAGCACGACCGCGGCCCGTTCTTCAATTAGTTCCTCACCGAGCGCCTGCCCCGGACTTGCGCGCCGTTTCGACAGCCGGCATAGAGAGCCATAGACCTCTTCACGCCGCGCATAAATCATTGGCGCCAGCAAAGTGTCGTGTATCCCCGTCTTCCATGCCAGCGCCTGCAGCGTAGAAACACCCCCGCACTTTTTGCCGTGCGCGGCTCCAAATCCGTCCATTGCCGCAAGCCCCACACGCAACCCGGTGAACGATCCAGGGCCCCGCGCCGCGACGAACACATCGATGCCGGCCAGCGAAAACGGAAGGGATTCAAACAGAAATTCAAGAGACCGAAACAGGCTCTCGGCGTGCTGCATGGACGAGGCGAGCCTGATTTCCGCTATGGACTGCACACCGTCATGCACGCAAATACTCCCGCGTTCAGAACTGGTATCGACCG
>CAMAWS010000053.1 GCA_945861845.1 Candidatus Sulfopaludibacter sp. SbA3
AGGAATTTCCTGTTTGATCCTGGCACGGGGCTAAAGCCCCGCGCCCACAGCGTAGGTATGTTTGCTGCAGTCCATCCTGGCCATCTAATTGACGTACCTTTCATAGAGGGTGGTGCGCTGTCGTGGAATGAAGCCGGCGTCCTGGATGACTCGGCGCAGTTCAACGTCATTGGCGCGATTCTTTGCGCCGGCGGCGCTGATGACGTTTTCCTCGATCATGATGCTGCCCATGTCATTGACGCCAAATCTCAATCCGACCTGGCCGATTTTCAGTCCCATGGTCAGCCACGACACCTGGACGTTCGCGACGTTATCCAGAAAGAGGCGGCTCAAGGCCAGCACTCGCAGGTACTCGACAGCCGTCACTTCCGGCAGGTTGCGCTCCCCGAGAGGTGTGTTATCCGGCTGAAATGTCCACGGAATGAAGGCTGTGAAGCCCCCCGTTTCATCCTGCAGGTCGCGAAGCCTTTGGAGGTGGCGGATACGGTGGTGAAGGGCCTCACCAACGCCGGTCATCATCGTGGCAGTGGTGCGCAATCCAAGACGGTGTGCTTCGCGGTGGACCATCAACCATTCGTCGGTCTTGCATTTGAGCGGGCTGATGTCGTTCCGGATTTCGTCATCGAGAATTTCGCCGCCGCCACCGGGCATGGAATCCAGACCTGCGGCATGCAGACGGCCAAATGTTTCCGCCACTGTAAGCTTCGATACGCGGGCGATATTCAGGATCTCGGGAGGCGAAAAGCAGTGGCAATGAATCTTGAACCGCTGTTTTATGCCCGCAAGCAGTTGTTCGTAGTAGTCGATCTTCAGGTCCGGATGCACGCCGCCCTGCATGAGAATTCCCGTGCCGCCTAGCGCGAGGGTCTCTTCGATCTTCTTATAGATGAGCTCGTTCGGCAGGACGTAGGCTTCCGAATCGCCCTTTACGCGATAGAACGCGCAGAACGAACAGAATTCCTTGCAGACATTCGTGTAATTGATGTTCCGATCGATGATGTAGCTGATGACGTTGTCGGGATGCAGCCGCTCGCGAATACGGTCCGCCGCTGAACCAAGTTCGAGAAGATCTGCCTCTTCGAAGAGCTGGGTCGCCTCGTCGAAATCGATTCTTCTTCCTTCAACCCTTGATTCGAGAATTTCCCCAACGCTTTTCATAGGAATTCTATCGGGCGGGACGATTTAATCGCACCGATTGCCGCCGCCTTCGCGTAGAACAGGTTCAACCCTTCGACGCACTTGGCGTCCATATAGTAATTAACGTTCTCCCGCAGGTATTTTTCGAGCGATGCCTTCGGAAGGGACAGGCGCTCCGCATACTTTTCGGCTATCACGGAAATATTCGCTACTCCGAAGTCACGGGACTGCTTCAGCCGGTCTACAACAGTTGCGTCCTTGAATCCTTCGCGCGCGGCCCAGAAGGCAAACACAAAAGGAAGCCCGGTGAGGAACTTCCACCGCTCCATCAGGTCGAATACCTGGAGAGGTTCGGAGCCGTGACGGAGGAGTCCCTTCTGCAATTCCGCATTTGGCAGCCGATGGGCTTCGGTGAAGCTCAGGGCGTTGTCGCCAATCAGGAGTGCAGCATCGCTGGTAGCGAGCATACTGGTAACGTCCGGTTCGGCTGGCCGGAAGTCCGGGCGGATGCGGTAGAATTCGTTGAAAATGATTTGGGCCAGTGCGACGGAGGTTCTCGATCCCTTGTCGAAAGCGACGGTTTTGACTTTCCAAAGCGGTAGAACGCTGACGAGGATAACGCTTCGCACGCGATGCGACGATGCGACGGCCGGGCCCGGCACGATCCTGCATCCCTTGATCCGCTGATATTCGATTGCCGGAATCAGCCCCAGGTCGACAGTTCCGCGCGATAACTCGTCCGCACACTCGGCAGGAGTGCTGAGTACCGGATCGAAACTCTCTTTTTGAGACCCTTCCAGGATTCCCCAAGCCAAGGGCATGGCATTAAGGTACTTAACGACAGAAATTCTGCTTTTCGCCACAGGGGCGTAATTCTAGCATGTGCTAGGTGATCTCGAACTGCCTGAACATGTATTGGTAAAAAGGGTCGTTGATGTACAGCTTGACCCAGTTCAGGCTCACGACACACTGCTCGAAATGCTCCGACAGCTTTTGATAGACGACCGGGGATCCCGCCATGGATCCAGCTGCAGGCTGCATTGCCGCAACCATGTTGTAGGACCGCCGGCCCTGCTCCGCGTAGAAATCCGGACTTACTGTGCGCCTTCCATAGGTCAGGCTCTCGGGAAACAGGCCGAGGTTGAACAGTGTAAGATCGCCCAGATGTTTGTAGTAATCGCGGCGGATTGCCGGTGACATCTCCTGGCTCGCTTGCTCCAGCAGGTCAACGAGGTACTGAAGCCGCCGGCCGGACTCATCCTTGACGCGGTACATGTTTTCGATCTGAACAAACTGCGTCAGCAGGTCCGTAAGATACTGGATTGTGTCGGCGTCACGAAAATTGTGGGCGCTCATCCCGCGCTCGGTCAAATCACGGAACAGGCGACGAATGGGGTGATCGGCTGGAATGTCTCGGCGCGTTTCTTCAATCATTTGTTCGAGCCTCTGATAGCATAGACGCTTTTCTGGACCATGAGCGGCTGCGAATGCAAGCCCGACGCGAAGCGTGAGCGCGATAGCGCGAAACAGAAGCATAGGGCGCAGCCAGTAAGAAAAGGATGTTTACCTCGTTGTTATGAGAATTGCCGTTGTTGGAGCGGGCCCAGCCGGAACGTGGGCGTCGATTCTTCTCGCCAGGCGCGGTCATTCCGTCACGCTGATCGATCCGCAGGCCCCTTGGGAGAAACCCTGTGGAGGGGGCGTAACGACTAAAGCCCTGGCAACGTGCGCAGTGCTCGAGTCGCAGTTCCCGAAAAGGCCCATCGACAACATCAAGATCTACTTCGGCGACAAAACCAGTGTGAGTGTTACACCCCAACAGCCGATTGCGGTCGTTTCGCGGCGTGATTTCGGCAAATACCTGTTGGAAGAGGCGCTGAAAAGCGGTGTGACTTTTATAAAGCATCGAATTAACCATATTGACGCCCTCCATGACGGCTGGAAAATCCCACTGAAAGACTCCGCCTTGACCGTAGAATTCCTCATCGGCGCGGATGGCGCCACCAGTTATGTGCGGCGCACGCTCGGGACTCCCATCGCCCCCGAAGATCTCTGCATGACCCTCGGGTATTTCATTCCAGGCAATGTTCCAGCGACGATGAAGATTTATTTCATACCATCCTTCGAAGGATACATCTGGTCCTTTCCTCGCCAGAATCACATCTCCTACGGCCTGATTACGCGCACGGAGCCAGGCTGGACGGCCCGGGCAAAAGTGCTTCTATCGAACTACATCATTGCGGAACTCGGGCCCGACGCCCTCGAGAATGCCGAGTTCTACAGCGCTCCGGTGCCTTGTTTGGCGCCCCGCTCCTGGCAGAAAAACGAGATTTCCGGCGAGCGCTGGGCCCTGATCGGCGATGCGGCGGGACTATCGGATCCGATAACGGGAGAAGGGATTTACTCTGCGCTGAGGTCGGCAGAAATCCTGGCGAATACTATTGGAGCTCCGGAGCAGTACCGTTCGAAAGTAATGGCGGACTTGGGCCGCGAGCTTATCCGCGCGTCGCGCATGTACCGGCGGTTTTACCGAGGGCGGTTTCTTGGCGGGGATTTCAGGAAAAGAACGATTCAGCTATCGATTCGCAGTCGTACGCTGAAAGGAATCCTTGGAAACCTGATCGCGGGAAACCAATCGTATGTGGGACTGAAGAAAAAGCTGTTTTTCTCGATCCCGGCAATAGGCCTGGATCTGTTGAGCGGCAGGCGGTGACTAACAGGCGCGGGCATTAAGCCCGCGCCTGTTAGTGAACGGTGGAATCGCTTTCCGGCGCAACGTCGGGCGCCACTTCCGCCTCGATTAATGTTGCAGCCGTAACCTGATCTCCCTCGTCCAGGTTGATCAGGCGGACACCCTGCGTGGCACGGCCAACTGCGCGGATATCGACGGACCGGACTCGAATAAGTTTCCCATTTCTCGTCATGACCAGCACGTCGGAGTCTTCCTGCACGCGCATAATCCCCACGACCTTGCCGTTCTTGACGGTAGTCTTCAGGTTGATCACGCCTTTGCCGCCGCGGCCCTGTGTGCGGTACTCATCCACGTTCGTGCGCTTGCCGTAACCGCCTTCGGTCACAGACAGAACCAGATCGCTCTCGCTTGTAGACGCAATCATGCTCACGAGGTAATCGCCTTCGTCGAGCCGAATGCCGATGACTCCATATGCCTGGCGGCCCATCTCGCGAACATCTTCGTGCGGGAAACGGATGGCCATGCCGTCATGCGTTCCCATGAAAATGGTCTCCTGGCTGGAAACCAACTCGGCGGCAATCAACTCGTCGTCGTCTGGAACACCCATCGCAATGATCCCGCGCGCCGTCGGATTGTCGAAGGAGTCGAGGGAGGTTTTCTTGATCTGGCCCTTGCGGGTCGCCATGACCACGGAAACTTTTGGATCAAAATCTTTTACTGAAAGCAGGGCGCTGACTTTCTCCGTCGATGAAAGGTTCGCAAGATTCACAATCGCCTTGCCTTTACCGGTTACTCCGACGTCCGGGATCTCATAGACTTTCAGCCAGTAGAGCCGTCCGCGATCCGTGAACACAAGCATGAAGCTGTGTGTATTGGCCACAAAGACGTTTGTAACGACGTCTTCGTCGCGGGTTTTCATACCAATGCGGCCCTTGCCTCCGCGCCCCTGGCTGCGATACACGGACAGCGGAGTGCGTTTCAGGTATCCGGTGTGCGTCACCGTAATCACCACGTCTTCTTCGGCGATCAGATCTTCGATCCTGATGTCCGCCTCTTCGTTGATGATTTCGGTTCGGCGGGCGTCGCCGTATTTCTTTTGTACTTCGCGAAGCTCTTTTACGATCACCTGACGGACCTTGCTTTCGCTGGCAAGAATTTCCCTTAATTCCGCGATCCTTTCAGCGAGTTCCTTCAGTTCATCTTCGATTTTCTGCCGTTCGAGACCGGTCAGCCGTTGCAATTGCAGTTCGAGGATTGCCTTGGCCTGGATTTCGGTGAATTGGAATTTGGTCAGCAGTCCTTCGCGCGCCTCAGCCGTATTCTTGGCTGCGCGGATGAGTGTGATTATTTCGTCGATGTGATCGAGGGCTTTTTTCAGTCCTTCCAGAATGTGGGCTCTGGCCTCGGCCTGCCTCAGCTCGAATTGTGTGCGGCGCCGGACGACGTCAACACGGTGTTCGACGAATAAACGGAGAATCTCCATCAGGGAGAGAACTTTTGGCTGGCCATTCACAATGGCGAGATTAATCACGCCAAAAGACGTCTGCATCTGTGTCAGCTTGTAGAGATTGTTCAGGATGACAGGCGACTGCTCTCCTTTCTTCAGCTCGATGACGATGCGCATTCCATCGCGATCGCTCTCGTCGCGAAGGTCGGAAATGCCTTCTATCCGCTTGTCGGTTACGAGCTCCGCGATCTTCTCGATCAGGCGGGCCTTGTTCACCTGATACGGAATTTGCGTAACGACGATCACGTCACGATCCTTGCCTTGGCGCTCGATGATCGCACGCGCACGCATGATGATCTGGCCGCGGCCCGTCTCGTAGGCCTGGCGGATTCCTCCACGGCCGTAAATGAATCCCGCTGTTGGGAAATCGGGCCCGGGAACGCGTTCCAGCATTTCTGCAAATGTCGCACCCGGATTATTAATCAGGTGGATCGCGGCTTCGCAAACCTCGGTGAGGTTGTGAGGTGGCATGTTCGTGGCCATGCCTACCGCAATACCGCCGGATCCGTTCACGAGGAGATTCGGAGCCCTGCTCGGCAAGTAAGACGGCTCTTCGCGGTCCTCGTCGTAATTCGGAACGAAATCGACGGTGTCCTTGTCGATGTCTTCCAGTAGCGCCTCGGAAAAAGGCGCCAGCCTGGCTTCGGTGTAACGCATTGCCGCTGGGGGATCGCCGTCTATCGAGCCGTAATTCCCCTGTCCGTCCACAAGCGTATAGCGATAGGAAAAGTCCTGCGCCATCCTCACAAGCGTGTCGTAAATCGCACTGTCGCCATGGGGATGGTAATTGCCCATCACTTCGCCGACGATCTTCGCGCACTTGCGGTACGGCTTGTTCGACGCCAGGCCCATGTCGCGCATGCCAAAAAGAATCCGGCGATGCACAGGCTTCAGCCCGTCGCGAACATCGGGCAGAGCGCGTCCAATGATCACGCTCATTGCGTAGTCAACGTACGACCGCCGCATCTCGTCTTCGATATTGATCGGAACGAGGTTTGCGTGCGGGGGCGTTGGCGGTGCGGGTGGCGTTGGTGGTGTGACTTGGTCTGCCATTAATTTTCTTTAGATATCCAGGTTCTTCACTTCAAGCGCGTTGTCTTCGATAAATTTTCGGCGCGGCTCAACCGCATCACCCATCAGAATCGTGAAGATGTCGTCGGTGAGTACCGCATCGTTGATCTGTACCTGGAGCAGGGTACGTTTCTCCGGGTCCATTGTGGTTTCCCAGAGCTGCCCGGGATTCATCTCGCCAAGGCCCTTGTACCGCTGGATCTGCAGATCTTTCTTTCCGAGTTCCATAATGTGGTTGATCAACGAAGCCCGGTCTTTCAGCGTGGTGGTGGCGGTCTCACTCTTCACGACGAACGGAGGCTGATCCACCTCCGTAATGGTCTTGTGCAGGATGAGGAGACGCTGATACTCGGGACTCGACAGCTGTTGGTAGCCGATCACTTTCGCCGACTGACTGCCCTGCCGGTAAGTAATCTTATGAACACTGTGTTCCACATCGGTGGAAATCTCCGTCATGTATCCCAGTGCCTCAATCTTGCTGGCAAGCGCTTGCATATTCTGATCGTCACCCAGGAATGCCCGGCCCTGCGCGCCACTGGAGAGAAGGAGATCCAGAATGCGTTGATCGCGGAAGTGGCGGTCCACGCGCACGAACATGCCATTGAATTCGATCAGTTTTTCAAGGAAGCTCGTCAGGTCGCGTCCTTTGAGCTCGCGGGAGCTATTCTGTGATTCGACCGAAATATTCTCCGTCGCTTTCTTTAAGAGAAAGCGCGCCATCTGCCGCTCATCTTTGATGTACTGCTCGGACTTCCCCTTCTTCACCTTGAACAGCGGCGGCTGTGCGATGTAGATATGCCCTCGGGACACGAGCTCATGCATCTGGCGATAGAAGAAGGTGAGCAACAGCGTGCGGATATGCGATCCATCGACGTCGGCGTCGGTCATGATGATGACCTTGTGGTATCTCAGCTTCGACACATCAAAATCATCCAGTCCAATGCTGGTTCCGAGCGCCGTGATCATTGCGGCGATTTCCGTATGGGTGAGCATCTTGTCGTAGCGGGCTTTCTCAACGTTGAGAATCTTTCCCTTGATCGGAAGGATCGCCTGCGTTCTCCGGTCGCGGCCCTGCTTTGCGGAACCGCCGGCGGAATCGCCCTCGACAATGAAGATTTCCGCCAGCTCCGGTGACCGCTCCTGGCAGTCCGCCAGTTTGCCAGGCAGTGACATGCCGTCGAGCACGCCTTTGCGCCGCACAAGCTCGCGAGCGCGCCGGGCAGCGTCCCGCGCACGTGCGGCCTCGATGGCCTTCCCAATGATCTTCTTGGCCATGGCTGGGTTTTCCTCGAGGTACCCTCCCAACCCGTCATTCACGAGCGTTTCTACGATGCCCTTGACTTCACTGTTGCCGAGCTTGGTCTTCGTTTGCCCTTCAAACTGGGGATTGGACAACTTGACGCTGATGACCGCTACCAGGCCTTCACGCGCATCGTCACCCGACAAATTCTCTTTGTGCTCTTTGAATAAATTATTGGCAACGGCGTAATTGTTGATCGAGCGGGTGAGGGCCGACTTGAACCCGATCATGTGAGTTCCGCCTTCGTGCGTGTTGATGTTATTCGCGAATGCGAAGATCTGTTCCTGGTACCCGTCGTTGTACTGCATGGCGATCTGTAGATCGATGCCTTCGCGTACACCTTCGAAATAAATTACCTTTTCGTGCAGAGCCGCCTTGTTCTTGTTGAGATGCTCGACGAAGGAAACAATGCCGCCAGTGTAATGGAACTCGTGTTTCTTCTCGGTGCGCTCGTCTTCGATCGTGATGACCAATCCCTTGTTCAGGAACGCCAACTCACGCAAGCGCTGAGACAAGACATCGAAATTCATCTCGGTTGTCTCAAAAATCTGGGTGTCCGGCTGGAAGCTCACCTTGGTCCCACGGCGATCTGTATGGCCCGTCATCTCAAGCGCCGCCGTGGGCGCGCCGCGCCTGTAGCTCTGGACGTAAACTTTTCCGCCACGCCAGATTTCGAGATTCAGCCATTCCGAAAGAGCGTTTACGACTGAAACACCCACTCCGTGAAGACCGCCCGAGACCTTGTATGCATCGTTATCGAACTTCCCGCCCGCATGTAACTTCGTCAGAACGATCTCGGCTGCAGACGTCCCCTCTTTGTGCATCTCGGTGGGAATACCCCGGCCGTTGTCGATAACGGTAACGGAATTTTCGGCGTGGATAATGACGTGAACTTCAGTGCAATAACCCGCGAGCGCCTCGTCAATCGAGTTATCGACCACCTCGTACACGAGATGGTGAAGACCGTCGATACCGGTCGAGCCGATGTACATGGCCGGCCGCTTGCGCACGGCTTCCAGACCTTCAAGCACTTTGATCTGGTCTGCGCCGTAATCCGATTCATCTTGCGGTGGTTGTTGCGCCTTACTGGAACCCTGCGTTTCGACTCTGTCTGCCATGTTTTAAGTTAACCTGTCGTTATCCGGCGCTGATGGTTTCTGCACAAAGAGCGGAGAATTCTGAGAAAGAAATCCCCGGCTGGTCTTATTGTTTAGTTGCCTGTTGGCAGTTGTGCCGATTGTGTGTTTCTGATGCTCCGTACCGGACAAAAACGTAGGCGTTATCTTACCAAAAACAGTGCCAAGTTCTGGCATGGAAACTTTCGCCCGGAGCCCGTCGAAAAGCGGATTATTTTGTGGTGTTCGAGAATACCGGCAACAATATATTGAGTAGAGTCTTGAAGACGATAGGCCTCGTCAAATGCGCATTGGCATTACAACGTAACGATAGTTGTAGTCGCTGGCTGGCTGCCCGCGCAGTTGTGCCGCACTTTCGCTGTCCTTGAACTCAAAGCTGACATCGGGATCATCCAAAGTGGTTAAGAAATCGATCAGGTACTGGTGGTTGAATCCAACCTGGAGATCCTCTTTGTTGTAACCAATATCGAGTGTTTCGTGGGCCTCGCCGAGATCTGAGTGACTGGCGGTAATTTCCAGGGCGCCTGCACTCACTGACAGCTTCACGGTGTGTGATCTCTCGTCTGACAGGATTGCAACGCGTTTGATTGCAGCTGTAATTTCATCGCGGTTTATCGTGAAGGTGCGGTCATTCCCTCGGGGCAACACGGCTTCGTAATTTGGGAATTGGCCGGTAAGCATTCGCGATATCAACAACCTTTTCCCCATATCGAAGAAGAGGTGATTGTCATCGCGAGCAAAGCCAATGAGGTCCGTATCGCCGCTCTCAGATATCATCCGGACAAGTTCTCCCATGGCTTTTTTCGGAATGAGAACCTTGATTTCTTCGGTCACATCCTCAAGCGCTTCTGCTTTTTCGATATGAGCGAGTCGATGTCCGTCAGTGGCTACCATGATTATGGAGCCCGGCTTCAGGACAAGTAGAGCCCCGCTGAGCGTGTATTTGGAATCTTCGGTGCTGATTGCGAAAATTGTTCGCGTGATCAGCTTGGAGATCACGTCGGCCGAAATCTTGATGACGGGACCTTTCGGTTCAGGCAGCGATGGAAAGTCCTCCTGAGGCAGGCCTGCGATACGGAATCGGCTGGAACCACAGGTGACGGAGATCCAGTTGGCCTCGCCCTTCTTGAAGCGAATTTCCTTGTCCGGGAGGGCCCGGACGATTTCAAAAAGCCTTTTCGCCGGAATGGTTATGGTTCCTGGGACGGTTGTTTTCGATGGACACACCGACCTGAGTCCAATTTCGAGATCCGTGGCAACGATCCCCAATTCACCACCCTCGGCCCGCAGCAATACATTGGCCAGAATGGGAATTGTGTTCTTCCGTTCGACGACTCCTTGAATGAGAGTCAATTCCTGTAAGAGATCAAACTTTCTAACTGTAAATTCCATAGTTAATTTAAATACCGTAATCGTAACGAGGTGGATTGCTGCGCCTTGTTACATAAGTTGTTACAGCATCGTTCGTTAACACCAACAGTCTCTGTGGATAAGTGGTCCCCAAAACAGCGGATAACCTGTGGGTAAAGGATCGCTCTATAGGTTTCCACATCAGGTCCACATGAAACTATAAAGATCATTTGAAGGAATCCATAAACGTTTGAAGAAGTCGGCTTAACTCTTTGTCATCCTGCCGTAATTGATCGATCTTGTTCACGGAGTGTATGACTGTCGTATGGTGCTTGTTACCGAATTCGCGGCCGATCTGAGGCAACGACAAGCCGGTCAACTTCTTACATAGATACATGGCTATTTGCCGGGGTAGAGTAACGGCTTTCGAGTTGTTCTTGGCTTTCAACTCATGCACGCGCATCCCAAAATAATCTGCAATGGTCTTCTGAATCATTTCTGCGGAAATAGCCTTCTCTCCCGGGGAGAGCAGGTTCCTTAGAGTTTCTTGCGCCAGCGGCAGCGTAATCTCGGAGCCTGTTAGTGAGGCGTAGGCGATGAGCCGTATGAGAGCACCTTCCAGTTCCCGGATATTCGACTTGATCTTGCTCGCAATATACAGGGCAACCGGGTCGGGCAGAATGATGTTCTGGCGCTCAGCTTTCTTCTTGAGAATTGCGACTTTGGTCTCCAGGTCCGGTGGTTGGATATCGGCGATCAAGCCCCACTCAAAGCGGGAATGCAATCGTTCTTCGAGGGTTGGAATCTCGCGGGGCGGGCAGTCCGCCGAAATAATGATCTGTTTATGCGTGTCGTAGAGAGCGTTAAACGTATGGAAGAATTCTTCCTGTGTACGTTCTTTTCCGGCGATGAACTGAATATCGTCGATGAGCAGGACATCGTTATTACGGTAGCGCTCACGGAAACTGAGCAGCTTGTCGTATCGAATCGCGTTGATAAGCTCGTTTGTGAATTTCTCCGTCGAGATATAGGCGAGACGGAGTTGCTTGTTATTGAGCTTGATCAGTTGCCCGATGGCGTGCATCAGGTGGGTTTTTCCCAGGCCAACGCCACCGTACATAAAGAGGGGATTGTATGCCTTCGAGGGGCGCTCACCAACGGCCAGGGCCGCTGCGTGGGCAAACTGGTTGGAGGATCCAACAACAAACGTGTCGAAGGTGTACTTGGGATTGAGAGTGTTGTCGATGGACTCGAAATCGAGCCGGCCCTGAGATACCGCGGCGGGCGGCGCCAGCGAGACC
>CAMAWS010000054.1 GCA_945861845.1 Candidatus Sulfopaludibacter sp. SbA3
TGAACCTGACGACGATATCGTAAGTGCGCTGGTCTTCCAGGACCTGTGACACCGCTTCTCCATTGAAAGCGGTATCCACGGTCTGCGCCAGGTCCGCGGCTCGGAGCCCGACCGCCGCGGCCGCCGCCCGATTCATATTGATCTGCAGTTGCGGGACGCCGACCTGGGGTTCCACCAGCAGGTCCACGATTCCCGGCACTGTGGCCATCGCCTTGCGTATTTCCTCGCCCTGGTTGCGCAGCGTTACCAGGTCCGGCCCGAAGAGCTTGATGGCGATCTGCGCGCGCGTGCCCGACAGCAGGTGGTCAATGCGGTGCGACATGGGTTGGCCAACCTCGGTGATAATGCCGGGGATCTGGGCCAGGTTGGTTCGCACTTCTTCCATCACTTCGTCGCGGCTTCGTTCGCCGGCTAGAGTGACGACTTCAATTTCGCTCTGGTTCACCCCGGCGGCATGTTCGTCGAGCTCGGCCCGTCCGGTGCGCCGCGTGGTGGAAGCCACTTCCGGTGTTCGATGCAGAACTTCCTCGACGGTCATTCCGATCCTGTTGGATTCGTCGAGAGAGGTTCCCGGAGGGAGCGTGACGTTGATGTTGAGCGCGCCCTCATTGAAAGGCGGCAGGAACTCGCGGCCCATCAGCGGTCCGACAGCGATGGCAGCGGCCAGCAGCAGCACCGACGCCCCGATGATTTCGTAAGGGCGCCGCAGCGTCCAGACCAGGATTCGCCCGTAGTAATGCTTGAGCAGAGTGACCAGCCTCGAGTCGCCGTGCTCACGGATGAACTTCGAACGCCCGAGCAGGTAATAGCAGAGCGCAGGCGTCACTGTCAGGGCGACGATCAGCGACGCCGCGATGGAAGCGATGTACGCCAGGGCCAGCGGCGCAAACATGCGCCCCTCAAAGCCGCCCAGGCTGAATAGCGGCAGAAAGACGAGAACAATTATCAGCGTTGCGAACACGATGGAGTTCCTGATCTCGCTGGATGCCCTGAAGATCACCTTTCCGAGAGGTTCCGGGGTCGCGAAACGCGCGTTCAGGCGCAGCCTCCGGTAGACGTTCTCCACGTCGATAATGGCGTCGTCCACCAGTTCGCCGATCGCGATTGCAAGTCCGCCCAGCGTCATGGTGTTCATGCCCAGGCCGAAATAATTCATCACCAGCACGCCGGAAATCAGTGAGAGCGGGATGGCGGTCAAGCTGATAAATGTGGTACGGAAATTTCCAAGGAAAAGAAACAGGACGATAGCGACCAGGATGCCGCCCTGGAGGAGCGCCCCTTGCAGGTTGCCGATCGCCGTCTCGATGAAATTGGATTGCCGGAATGCCGCCGTCACGATCGTAATGTCGGCAGGCAGCGTTGGCTTAAGCTCGGCAAGCGCGGACTCGATCGAGCTTGTCAGTTCGAGCGTGTTTGCGTTTGGCTGCTTCCAGATCGTCGCAACGACAGTAGGCTTTCCGTTGAAGCTTCCGTCTCCCCTCTTGAATCCGGCGCCGATCCGCACATCCGCGACATGCTTGATCAGGATCGGAATGCCATTTCGCACGGTGATTACGGAGTTTGCGATGTCGTCGGCAGTATTCACTCGTCCCCGGCCGCGAATGAGGTATTCCTCGTTTGGCCGGATAAGAAAACCGCCGGAGGAATTGGCATTTGCCGCCGCCGTGGCTCGCGACACTTCTTCCAGCGTCAGCCGATGGTCCGCGAGCCGCGCAGGATCGACGAGCACCTGGTACTGCTTGACCTCGCCGCCGACCATCATGACCTGCGACACGCCTGTTACGCCGAGCAGTCGTGGACGGATAACCCAGTCCGTGAGAGAACGCACTTCCATCGCCGAAGTCTCGGCCGCCGATATGGAGATGAGCATGATCTCTCCCATGGTCGACGAAATGGGGCCGAGAACCGGCGCAGGCACTCCGGTGGGCAGCCGCACCTGTCCGAGTTTTTCGGTGACGAGCTGGCGGGCGCGATAGATATCCGTGTCGAGTTCGAACTCCACGAACACGATGGAAATGCCCGCGGCGGAATTCGATCGGACGCGAAACACATTTGCTGTGCCATTCATCACCGATTCGATGGGTAGCGACACGAGGGCTTCCACCTCTTCGGGCGCCATGCCGTGCGCTTCAGTCAGTATCGTGACCGTCGGCGCGGTGAGATCGGGGAACACGTCTACAGGAGCCCGCAGGGCGACGATTCCTCCATACACGAGCAGCACAATTGCAGCCACGACGACGAGCAACCTGTTTTCAATGGACCAGCTAATAATCCTGTCAAGCATGTCAGACCTCGTGTGTGTGCGCCCCGGCGTCGGCCGGCCGCAATTCCTGCAGCTTCAGTTGATACGCTCCCTGCGTGACCACCCGCTGTCCGGGGGCGAGCCCTGAAAGGATGGCGACCTTGCCGCCGTACTCGTCTCCCAGCGTAACTTCAATGCGCTGGAATTCCTCTCCGGACAGGAGTACGTAGACGATCTTGCTGCCTTCGTTATCGAGCACGGCTTCCTTTGGAATGAGCACGGCATTGATTTGCTCATCCGCATTCAGGCGCACATTGGCCTGCATGCCAATTCGCAGGGATCGCGTGGCGTTTGGAACCTCGAAGAGGGCCGTTGCCGCCCGCGTGTTTTCATCGATGACGGCGCCTATATCGATGAGCCGCCCCCGGAATTCCGTTCCCGGAAATGCCGCGGTCGTGAATACCGCCTGGCTCTGTCGATTGAGCCGCGCGAGATCCCGTTCGAAGATCGGGGCTTCCACCCATACGGTGTCGAGATTCACG
Organism: Candidatus Sulfopaludibacter sp. SbA3; assembly: GCA_945861845.1. Lineage (GTDB taxonomy): Bacteria > Acidobacteriota > Terriglobia > 20CM-2-55-15 > 20CM-2-55-15 > CAMBFR01. The sequence goes on from CAMAWS010000054.1 coordinate 2,785, forward strand.
ATTTCCATCACCGCTTCGCCGGGCGCCACCTGCTCGCCTATCGACTTATGGACTTTCACAATCGTGCCCGAGATCGGCGCGCGCAGTTCGTATGCCGCCGCCAAATCGGGCGTTGAGCCGAGCGCTGCGAGTTGATCGTTTATCGAACCGAGAATTGCTTCCGAGGCTTTGACATCGGCTTCCGCCGTCTGCAGCTGCCGCAGGGAATAGGCTTTCCTCTCGTAAAGGCGCGTGGCCCGGTCGAACTCGGTTTTGGCCAGGTTCAATCGCACCTGGAACTCTGTGCCTGTCTGCGCAAGCCGGCGTCTCTCGGCCTCGAGGCGGGTATTTTCCACTCGAATCTGGGCTGTCTCCGCCGCTGTCGGAGTTTGCAGCAGTGTTGCCAGGACCTGGCCGCGTACGACGTTCTGGCCGATACGCGGAAGGTTGCCCGCGTTGATGATTCCCCCAACCGGAGGAGATATCACCGCCTGGTTCAATGGCGCCGGAATGACACGCCCGGTCGACGTTACCTGGGGCGAGATGGTCGCGGCTTCTGCTTTCGCCAGTTTCAGGTGGATCAGCCACTGCTGTTCCATGAGGAAGGCGACTCTCCCCCCGGTGTCGGCTTTCGGTGATGGAGCAACGTTCTCAGGGACGGGCGCCGGCCTTAAGACGAAAAAGACGATTGCTGCTGCGCCGATCAATCCGGCGAGCAATGGAAACACGCGGTTCTTTGTGCCTGTCATGGTTGAATCTCCCGTCCTACGGCCAGTTCGAGTTGCAGAATGCTGGCCTGATAGTTGAATAACGTGCCGAAATATTCCTGCCGTATCTCCGAGCGTGTGCGCTGTGCCTCCAGAACCGGAGTCAGGTCGCTGGCGCCTTCCTCGTATGCCGCCAGCGTCACCGCCCGCGACTCGTCGGCCTGCCTGAGCAATTGATCGCGAAACATGACAACCTGGTCGCGCGCGGATTCATACGCCCGGTATGCGGTCTCCACATCGACTCGGACCCGGTTCTCGACCACCTCGCGGTGCGCCTGGGCGATCTTTTCATCTGCGGCCGCACGAGCAATACCGCCTTCGTTCCGATCCCGAAGCTTGAGGGGTATGGAGACGCCGGCCACCAGTTCGTTGTTCGAGGCCACACGCTTGAATCCAATGAATGGCGAAATATCCATTCTGGCCCGCGCATTCTCGAGAGTCACCCGGCGCCTGCCGAGTTCAATTTCGGCGTCAGCGGATTTCAGGTCGGGCCTGTTTTGAATGGCGGCTTGTATGAGTTCCCGCAGATCGAGACTCACGAGCGGAACCTCCAGGCTGCCCGCAAGGGGGCGCGCACTGAAGTCCGGCTCCTCGAGTTTCTCCAGGAGTTGAACCATCGCCTGCGAAAGGTGCATTTCCGCGCGGCGGACCGCGGCATCGAACTTCATGCGCTCGAGGCGCACTTTCATCAGGTCGCCTTCCGCAATTGCTCCCTCTTCGAAGCGCACCACGTTGAAGCGGACGAGTTGTTCGAAGGTGTCGCGATTCTCGGCCGCGATATCGAGATTGTGGCGGGCCAGCACGGCTTCAAAGTAGCTTTGCTTAAGCTCGCTCAGCAACTCGCGCAGCGAATTCTCGAAATTCATCTCGGCAACCGTCACGGCCGCATCTGCCACGCTTCCTCGCAACTGGCGCTTTCCACCGAGTTCGATGGTTTCCGCGTAGGTCGTCGTGAGTTCGCGGTAGATGCCCAGCGATGAGGAGGCGGGGCCGCTCAATTTCAAATTTTCCGCCGTTACCGTGATTACAGGGTTTGGCCGCAACTTCGCGGCGATCTGTTCGGCGCTCGCCCGGCCAATCTGCGCGCGCGCGGCTGCCACTTCCACGTTTCGCTCCAGGAACAACCGGATCGCGGTGTCCAGCGAGAGGGGCGGCGCCTGCGCCAGCAGGGGTTGAGCTGGGCAGATCAGCAATAAAAGGACTGCAATTACTTTCATCAGCTTGTCCTCACTCAACCTGGAAATTACTCAACGCCAGTCGTTCGTCGAGTTTGGTGTTGTTAATGCGGAACTCGATGTCATAAGTCCCTGGATTGGGAATGGCGACTTCCGCCACGTATATTCCAGTGACCTTCCCGACAAGGGCCTTTATTTCCGCCACGGTGTCCGTGGAGCCGGGAGCGCGGACTGTCAGGGTAACGTTGGCCTTTTCGACCGGTGTGCCGTCGGAAAGATCCGTCAGATGGATTCGAAACTGGCTGGGCTGGCCTGCCTTCAGTGGTTCGTACTCGAAGAAATCCTCCAGGCGCTCGGTGAATTCAGTTCGCGCGATGGCCTCCGGTTCCTCGGGGACAATGGGGGCAATCGCCTGCTCGGCCTGTTCATTGGAGCAGGCGGGCAGTAGAAGCAGCAGAAAGTACAAGCAGAGATACGGGACCTTGAGTTTCATGAGACCACCAATCAATAGGTTGTATGAAAAAAGACGAACTACGAGTTCAGCAACGCAGCAGCGGCTTGATGAGGAGGCGGTCGAGGATGCGAGGAATCCAGAAGCGGGGGATCGTGGGCTCTTGCACACGGCGCAGCCATTGTGGCCCATCGAACCGGCAATGTCGCGATGACTTCCGAAACTGATCCGACAGGCAACAGGACCCATGCGTGCGGTTCGCAGGCAACCATCAAATTGATCTGATGCGAGTTGGAATCGTGATCTGCGGGCTCTATGCCGGGCTCGGCATGGTCTTCTTCATGAACCGAGAAATGCGCGTGCACAATGGCGTTATGCCCGTCTTCGTGCATGTGAAGCTGCGGCGCCTGCACAAATCCGAGCACGAGTGCCAGCATGGAAAAGAAGGAGGAGGCAACGCGCATGCAAATCATTCTGCGTCAACCGGAAGTGCGAGTCAATCCTGCGGGGCAAGTGAATTCTCACATGCCTTCGCGTATCATGCCGCAGGAGAGGGTCTGAGTGATAAATCTGGTAGTTCTTATTGTTACTGCTCTATTGGGGGCTGCGGAGGCCTATGCCGCGCCGCAACAGAACGGAGCGGCGCCCCAAAGGAAGAGGGTGGTTGTCGAGCGCGCGACTTCGGAGATGTCGATTGACGGGTTTCTGCGGGAAGCTGACTGGAGTAGAGCCGAGCCCCTCGGCGATATCCTGCAACGGGAACCACGGGAGGGCATGCCCGCTACGGAGCGAACCGACGTTCGTATGCTTCACGACTCGGAAAATCTGTATATCGGCATCTATTGTTACGACTCCGCCCCCGGCGGGATCATCGGGACGCAGATGTCCCGGGACGCCGATCTTTCGGTTGACGACAGGGTCGAACTGCTGCTCGATACGTTCCGGGACTCGCGAAACGCGTTTTACTTCGCTACCAATCCGCTTGGCGCAATCGTCGACGGCCTTGTGATTGAAAGCGCGAATGTGAGCCGCGAATGGGATGCCATCTGGAATGTGCGCACTGCCCGCGCCACCGACGGCTGGACCGCCGAATTCGCCATCCCCTTCAAGAGCCTCGGTTTCAATAAAGGACAGGTCGTGTGGGGCTTCAACTTTGCTCGATGGATAAAGCGGAAATCCGAAGAAGACCGCTGGGCTTCTCCTCAGCTTGACGTGCGGTTCTACCAGGTGTCCGAAGCCGGCGAAATTGAAGGCCTTGCGGATGTTGAACAGGGAGTGGGCCTCGACATTCGCCCTTATGTCGCGGGGAAAATGATCGATGCCGCATCGCCAGGGAATACACACACGAAAGGCGATGCCGGGCTGGATGCTTTCTACAACATCACGCCAAGCCTGAAACTCACCACGACGTTCAATACCGATTTTGCCGAAACTGAAGTCGACAACCGGCAGATCAACCTGACGCGTTTCTCCATCCAGTTTCCCGAAAAGCGATCGTTCTTCCTCGAAAACGCGGGCGTATTTACGTTTGCCGGCTCCGCCGGTACGCCCGGCATTGGTGGTGGAGGAGGAGCCGGTGGCGCGGACGTCATCCCTTTCTTCAGCCGGCGTATTGGCCTGGTATCGGGCCGCGAGGTACCGATAGCGGGCGGCTTGAAATTAACGGGGAAAGCCGGGCCGTACGATGTCGGCATACTCGACGTGCGGACTCGTGATAGTGGAGCGATCGATGCCGGAAACTTTTTCGTCGGGCGAATCAAGCGCAACATCTGGCAGCAGTCGTACATCGGTGCAATATTCACGGACGGCGATCCATCGAGCTCCGCCCGCAGCCAAACCTACGGCGCCGATGTGCGTCTCGGCACGTCCCGTTTTCTCGGAAGCCGGCGGAATTTCAATATGCAGGCCTACTTCGTGGACACGCGAAGGGCCGGGGCCGGTCCCCAGGATGCGATGTATGGCGCCGGCGTTTCATATCCAAATGACCTGTGGAGCATTGAGGCGGGCTGGACCAAGGTTCCAAGCAACTTCAATCCCTCTTTGGGTTTCGTGCCACGCACCAACTTCAGCAAGATGAACTTCAGCGTCAATTTCGCGCCGAGGCCCAGGAACTTCATGGGCATTCGGCGGATGAATCATCAATTTCGATTCACTCAGTTCTCAAGACTGGACGACGGCGCTGTCGAGAGCTGGCGCTTGTTCACGGCGCCTGTAAACTACACTTTCAATTCGGAAGACCGGTTTGAATTCAACTACGCCCCCCAGTTCGAGCGCTTATTCCGTCCTTTTCAGATCGCCAGGGGAGTGACGTTGCCGGTTGGAGACTATCGATTCGACCGGTGGCGGCTGGAGTTTGTTACTTCGTCCAGGCGCCGCCTGAAGGTCGATACCACGTGGTGGTTTGGCACTTACTGGTCGGGAAGAGCGAACGAGCTTTTCGGATCCATTCAATATAAGGTGGCGCCGCATTTCCAGGCTCAGCTTGGATACAACCAGACATTTGCGACGCTGCCTGAAGGAAACTTCGTCGCACGGATATTTACGCTGCGCGCCGACTATTCTGTTTCACCACTGCTGACCTTTTCGAACCTCATTCAGTACGACAACGATTCAAAGAATCTCGGCTGGCAGACCCGTGCGCGATGGATCATCCGGCCCGGCCGCGAGATTTTTATTGTCTTCAACCAGGGTTGGATCAAAGAGGATGGCATCGAGCGCGGCTTCCGGGCTGCAGATCGCACGGTTTCCGTGAAGGCTCAACATACGTTCCGGTTTTAGGCCGGTTTCAGCCCAACAATGACATCTGCTTTTCTAGTCTGTGCCCTGATCGCAGGTAGCTTCCTGCAAGCCGGTGAATCGGACCTGGTCGGCATGGTCATCGACCCGTCCGGCGCTGCAATACCTGCCGCATCCGTGATCGTCCTCGAGGAGTCCACCGAGCGAAGAGTGAGTTCAGAAACCGATGCGGACGGAAACTACCGCGTGGCGCATCTGCGCCCGGGCTCCCACACCGTGATTGCGGGCTCCCCGGGTTTTGAAACTCTCGTGCTGACGGGAATTCGTCTTGCCGTCGGCGAAACGATCCGGGTCGATCTTCATATGAAAGTCGGCCAGATCAATTCGGTCGTCACCGTCGCGTCTGAAAATCCCATGCTCCGAACCGAGGCGGGCAGCCTCGGACAGGTAGTGACGAACGAGAAGATCACCGCCCTGCCGCTGAATGGCCGGAACTTCATATCGCTGGTGGCGCTTTCTGCCGGAGTCGCCCTGCCGGAAGGATCCGCTTTCCCGCGTATCAATGGCGGCCGTCCGCGAACGAACGAATACCTCTACGATGGCATATCCGTCCTGCAGCCGGAACCCGGCCAGGTTGCCTTCTTTCCGATCATTGATGCGATCGATACGTTCAAAGTGGAGACCAACAGCCCATCCGCCGAGTTCGGCCGCTTCAACGGCGGTGTCATCAACCTCAGCACGAAGTCCGGCACGAATGAACTGCACGGAACAGTGTTCGAGTTCTTCCGCCATGAGGGCCTGAACGCCCGGAATCTCTTTGCGCCGGGCCGCAAGCCGCAGTTCAGGAGAAACCAGTTCGGATTCGTCCTGGGCGGTCCGATCGCAATAAACCGGACGTTCTTTTTCGCCGACTACCAGGGAACGCGGCAGGGCCTGGGGCAGGTGCGTACTTCAACGGTGCCGACATTGGCCGAGAGGCAGGGCATTTTCACGGAGCCTGTCGCCGGCAGAGTTCCCCTCATCGTTGATCCAGCGACCGGCGTTCCGTTTCCGGGCAACGTCATTCCCGTTTCACGAATCGATCGAGTCGCGCTCCGGTTGCTCGATCGTTATCCGTTGCCAACTTCCGCGGGCACGGCAAACAACTATGTACGGGTTTCAAACGAGCGGCAGAACCAGGATCAGTTTGACGCCAGGATCGATCATATGCCTGGCAGTACAGATCGCCTGTTCGCCAGGTACTCGGAACAGCGAGACGTTACGGATCCGGCAATGCCCCTTCCGGATGGCAGTGGCGCGTCTTCCGGAGCCCTTGGCAAAACGCGAACTCGCGGCCTCGCCGTTGCCGGCAACTATGTTCGGGTATTCAGCAGCCGGCTTGTGAACGAGTCCAGGCTTGGTTATACGTCACGCAATGTCGAGAGGCGGGCGATGCAGTTATCCCTGAGTCCACTGGAAAGCCTGGGACTCCGCGGGATTCCCGTAAATGGCGCCTTCAAACGAACGCTGCCGACTTTCTCGATCACCGGCTATCAACAGCTCGGGCCGTCGGCAAGCGCGAACACGGATTCCCATACGAGTGTCATTCAGATCTTCAATGTTCTTTCGCACTCGACGGGCCGCCGCTCGATCAAGGCGGGCGCTGACCTTCGCTGGGAGAGCCTTGACATCATCCAGCCATCATCTCCTACAGGCATGTTCCGGTTTACGAATGGCTCGACTTCCGACGCTGCGGATAACACCTCGGGTTCAGCCCTGGCCGGCTTCCTGCTCGGGCACGTGGAAAACTTTGCCATCGATCTGCAGCTCGATAAAATCCGCCCCCGGGCGCGAACGCAGGAATTTTTCGTTCAGCATGACTGGAAGCCGTTTGCGCGCCTGGCCGTCAATGCGGGTTTGCGCTACACGCTCAATTTCCCATCCACCGAGAAGAAAGATCAGTCTGCAGTATTCGACCTGAAAACGGAGAAGCTGGCTTTTGCGGGCCGCGATGGCATTCCGCGCGCGGCCCGGAAGTTGCACAAGACCGATTTTGGGCCGCGACTGGGAGTTGCTCTTCTGCTTGACGGTCGAACGGTCCTGCGGTCGGGCTATGGCTTGGTCTTTATCGAGCAGGCGGGGATAACCACGCCATTCACTGCGCCAAACTTCCCGTTCATTCAGTCCATAAGTCAGCCGAGTCCGGACGGCCGGACACCTGCATTCGTTCTTTCGGATGGCCCAAACGTGGTGCTTCTTCCACAGACTCCGGATGCAGGATTAGGGCAGGGCGTCTTCACGGTGGATCGAGCGCTGGGCTCCGGATACGCGCAGCAGTGGAATTTGACCGTCCAGCGGGAGCTGGATCCAAACACGTCGCTCGAAATTGGCTATGCGGGTTCGAAGGTCACGCGGGTGGGAATTTCCGATACGAACGTGAATCAATTGACGGCGCAACAGCTCGCCATCGGGCCGCCGCTGCTTGACCGCGTTCCAAATCCATTTTTCGGGCAGGTTCCTCGCTCGTCGGTTATTGGCGGGCCGACGGTGACAAGGGCGCAATTGCTCAAGCCTTTCCCCCGATTGACGGCCGTGACGTTCTACCGCCAGAATGTCGGAAACACCAATTACCACTCGCTGCAGGTTCGACTTGAAAAGCGGCTTTCGAGCGGGTTTGCATTCCTCGTCAGCTACACAAGATCCAAGCTCATCGACGAGGCTTCGTCCGTTTTCGATACCGCATTGTCGGCCGGCCCCGTGGCCGGCTATCCCGTGGCCGACAGCTTTGACAGGAGACTCGAACGCGACGTGTCGACCGGCGATATTCCGAACGCGTTCGTCTCCAGCTACGTCTGGAATCTTCCGCGCGGATGGCGGCTCGCCGGGGTTGTCACCTTGCAGTCGGGCATTCCGCTTGCCGTTACCCAGGCAACGAACTTCAACGCATTTGCAGGATTTGGAACCCAGCGGCCCAACCGCATCGGCTCCGCGGAACTGGAGGCTGGTCAACGCAACACGGCGCGCTTCTTCAATACAGGCGCGTTTCAATTCGCGCCCCAGTTTACGATTGGCAACTCATCCCGCAATCCCGTCCGCGGGCCTGCCTTTCGCAGTGCCGACCTTGCCCTGATCAAGGTGAGTTCCCTGGCTGACCGCTCGACCATTGAGTTTCGTGTTGAAGCATTCAACCTGACCAACACGCCGCCTCTGGGCGTTCCAGGTACAATCCTGGGGACGCCGTCGTTTGGTTCTATTTCTTCGGCAGGCAGCCCCCGCGTGTTACAGGTCGCCCTGAAGATTGGCTTCTGATATATTTCCCGCGGTTTTGGATACCTGACTGTGGG
>CAMAWS010000055.1 GCA_945861845.1 Candidatus Sulfopaludibacter sp. SbA3
TGCGCCGCTGGTGAAAGTAAAAGCGTGAGGAATCGGATACCGACCATGTATGGTCGAAACGCCCGCTGAGTCCACCTCCCGAGCCGCGGTTCGTGTAATTTTCAACGACGGGCGGATCGAGATAGCGATCTGTCTTCATACCTTCTCCGCTCATCGAAAAACTATTTCTCCCGGTCGCATGGTGCACGGATGCGAACGCTGAGCGCTGGCGGAAACTACCGCCCTGCATGCTGATTTCCCCATGTGTTCCTATGCGCGCGTCCCGCTCGGTGTTTATTTCAATTACTCCGCCAAGTTTCCGTCCAAACTCTGCCGGATAGTTGCCGGTGCGAACGGTCACGGTTTCGAATTCATCGACCCCGAGGGCTTGTGCAAATGCGGGCGAGCGATTGTCGTAGAGGGGTATTCCGTCGATGACGTATTGAACGTCGTACTCGGATCCGCGGGGATGAAGGACCCCATTGGCTTCCAGAAGCCATCCTGGTTGCAGGTTTACGAGGTCGACCAGCGAACGGCCGGGGGCGGAAGTTTTGCGATAGTCCAGGAATTCTCCGCCGAGGTGCTGCGCGGTTCCGCTGGTGCCTGCATCGAGGAGCGTTTGCTGGTCGCGGATCTCGACGCTCGTTTGCAGCGTGCCGAGAGACATTTTGACTATGTGCGAGGCGGGCACTTCGGAGAGGACTTCTATGAGCAGGTCTTCGTTGGCGAAACCCTCCCGCCTGACTTCCAGACGGTAGACGCCAAAGGGTAATACACTAAACGTGTGCATTCCCCGATCGTCGGTTTCAAAGTCCCGGTGGATTCCGGCAGCCAGGCCTTCGAGCGTACCGGAAGCGGACATTCCGGCGCCGGAAGGGTCTTGAACGGCCAGCCTGAGTTCGCCCGTCAGCCGCTGGCCGTATGCAGTTTCCGCCGCAAAAAACAGCAGCGTAATGAGCAGGCAGTTGCTAGTCCACACCGTTGGCCGTAAACGCCTGTTTCGCGGCCGGTGTGTTGAGGTAGCGAATAAACTGCCCCGCCACGTCGGCCGATTTTGAGCGAGACAAGATAACGCCGTCGTACAGGGTGTAGTTCTGCACGTTGTCGGGGAGCCGTCCAACCATCTGGACTCCCTTGTCCTCGAACGGCCTGATCTCGGAGAGCAATCCAAAGCCGACCTCGTTGCCTTTTCCCGCCAGCATGCGCTCCATAGTCTGTACGCCATTGCCGGGCCTGGCGCTCTTGGCCTTGATCTGTTCGGTGACGCCCATCTGCTCCAACATTTTGTGCACATATTGGCCTGAGCCGGCGGTGTTGTAAATAACTCCCTCGGCGCCCAGAACCGCCTGCTTGATGGCGTCACTTGTGGCGACATTTGGCAGGGCAGCGCCACGGCGAACGACGACACCAATGCCTACGCGGCCAATTGCTGTCTTCGGCCCCGCGGCTTTGCCGTCTTTCACGGCCTGGTCGACGGTGGCGGGAACGCTGATCAGGATGTCCGCCGGTTCTTCGGATGCAAGGATCCTGTTGAGCTCAGGGCCTGCAGGGACTTCTACTTTCACGTCGTGACCCGTCTCCCGCTTGAATTGCTCCGCGATGTGCTTGAGTCCTTCGCTTACCGGATTGGCACTGAGGACCCGGATCTCCGCTGCCGAAGCCGTCAAGGCACCGGCAGAAAACATGAGCAACAGCGCGAAACCTGTTAACAGAAGCGAAAACCTGCGTTTCATTTCGAATTACCTCCGAGACCGTTTGGGATTGCCCGCTAATATACAGGTGGCAAGAAGACAGGTCACTAAAAATGGCGGGAACGCACAGATAGCGTGAAAACGTTATCAAGTTGATGGATTCGATCCCCTGTGATGATGTCTAAAGTGCTGAGCATACAAGTAATTGCTAAATGGCGAACTGATTGCCTGTCAAGTAGGTATGGACATCGTCGCCATCACATTATTCATGTATCTCGTAACGGCCCTGGCGCTTGGCGCAGTCAGCAATTACCTCAGGCCCATCTGGATGTGGCTGGCTTCGACATTGGTGATTCTTGGCGCATACATGTTCGGCTTGTTTTTGGCGCCGCCGTTTATCTTCCTCTTCTTCTACGCCGTCCCATACAGTGTCGGTCGATTCTCTAGCCAGCTGATCAGGCGCAGCAGGCAGGCGTCGGCCAAGCTCGAGCCGAGTGCGGGAACTGCTGGCTGATTCATCCGTGGAAATCATTGCCCCCTCTTCGCCGATTCCAAGTATCTTGTTTTGAGTCGAATTCATCCCGTCCAACTATTCTCTGCTGCCAATATGTAGCGGCTGGGGGCTTTTAAATTGCAATCCGGCGGGGACAGGAATATGCTGCACCTCTGTGTTTTTCTGATTCCTTCCTGGACTGATTTCACTCGCCAACTCTCACAGGGCGTCGAATACTTCCAAGAGGAACGTGTCGATTCGCGGTGGTTTGAGATAAGAGGGACTGATGCATATCTCGCGCTGGCCTAAGCCGGCTAATGACTTACAGTATCTGGGTGTGCGATGTCGCAAGTGCCGCAAACCGATTCTGTTTGCTATCGACCGGAATGGCGGAGAGGCTAGCCCGACGATGCCGCGGAAGCTGGTGCTGACGTGTTTTCAAGCCGAATGCGGGCATCAGGCTGACTATACTGATGCGAAACTTTCGCGCTTTCGGAAAAATCACAATGCAAGCCAGGAGACTAAATGAAGGCGAAAACCGAAACGGTGACTGATATTAGAGTGTGGTGCGAACAATGTCGAATACGGATCGCGCCAAGTGAGGAGCGAGCTGTGAATCGCGGCAAGATATATCATCTTCGTTGTTCTCCCAAATCGGCTCCGCGCGGTTCCAAGTCAAAATCATAGTTCGCTCATCTAACTCAAAAAAGCAAAACACCGGTCTTGCGATCGAAGACACTGCGACTAATGCGAGCAAGGGGTCTATGAACATTCTTCTCTACAACCCGGACAACGGCGTCACCAAGAACTTCATGCCGCATCTCTGGATGTTCCTGCTGCAATCGCTCACACCATCAGGTCACAAGGTTTTTCTCATTGACGCCAACGCCCAGCCGATGACAGAGCCTCAACTCGGCGATTTCATCAAGGCGAACGAAATAAAGCTCGTGGGTATCGGCGCCATGACGCGAATGGCTGCGCGCGCATATCGGATGGCGGATGCTGCCAGGGCAGCCGGTGCATTGGTCGTTATGGGTGGTCCGCACGTTACTGAGGTTCCAGACGAGCCGCTGGGCCGCAATGGAGGTCCGCGCCATGTGGATGCGGTCGCTCTGGGCGAAGCCGATGCGACATGGCCTATGATCGTGACCGATGCCGCTAATGGAAGGCTTCGCGAAGTCTATACTCCGATAGATGATGCTGGCAAAGAGGTCAAGCCGACGCTTCAGGATTATCCGGAGATTCCCTGGGACACTATTGACCTCACGCAATTCGACCTGATCGGCAAAATGCCTGCATGGGCGCGATTTGCTCTTCGGCAGGTCGGGTTGAAATGGAACAGTCTCTACATGGTTCCGATGGAGTCCGGTAGAGGATGTCCCTATGGATGCGACTTCTGCACGGTTACCGGGTTCTTCGGGGATTCCATCCGATTTCGAAGCAATCAGAATGTCATTGATGAACTTCTTCGGTTGAAAAGCCGCGCCAGGCGCGAAAGCGCGCAGCTGGGAGTCTTTTTCATCGACGACAATTTCGCGATCAACGTAAAACGGACCAAGTCTTTGCTGCGCGACATGATTGATCAGGGCGCGACCGTGCCATGGGTCGGCCAGATCAGTATCAATCTGCTGCGCGACGAGGAACTCCTCGACCTTATCCACGCAAGCGGTGGCCGCTGGGTTTTCATCGGACTGGAATCCATCGACGCCGATAGCCTGAAAGAGGTCAACAAAGGGTTCAATAAGCCCGCAGACTACGCAGCAATACTGGACAGGCTTGCGGACCGCGGGATCTACGCCATCACTTCATTCATTTTCGGAATGGATGGAGACACGCCGGGTGTTGCGGCCCGTACGTCCGAGGTTATCGAATCATGGCCGCCAGGCCTTCCGGTTTTCGGACTCCTTACCCCGTATCCGGCGACCCCGCTTTACGATCGCCTGCTCAGTGAAGGGCGCCTCACGCGGCCACAGCACTGGTTGGATTTCCGGCCGTTCAGAATGGCGTTCCAGCCGAAACATATCACCATCGAGCAGGCTGAACAGGAAGTCCACCAGGCCTGGAGCAGGTCCTACGATGCGGGCGCGGTTGCCGTCGCCCTGAATAAAATCAAGAATCGTCCATTCGGCGAAAGAGCTGTTCTTCTGGCCACCCGGATAATGTTCCGTGGGATCTATTTCCCGCAAATGCGCCGGCGCGAGTGGTTGAGCCTGCTGTTTTCATATCGGGCCAGCCTTTTCATGATCCTGCGGGAGGCTGTGACTGAATTTCGCCGCAAGCCGAAGCAGGTTTCCGGGGAAAGATTGCCCAAGATTCCGCAGAGAGACGCCGGAAGAATCGCGAATGATTAAGCGGTCAGCATCAAGGCAGGAACGCGGGATTCAATCCCGCGCACTACGTTTCTGAGATGGGCTTGCAGTCGAGGATCGATCGAGACTCGCTGCCCGCCGCTGCGGCCATTGTGGCGTAGGCGCCTGTAACCTGTATGTCTATGTGAAGATCGTAGTGTGACCGGTCGATTGGGGTATTCAATTCGATTTCAATCTTTGTGGACGAAATAATCCGGAATCGCCGCACGTCAGTTCCTTTGATCTCTTGCATCATAACGATTTACCGCGCCGGTCTGTGCAACTGCGATGCCACAGTACAAGGCTATGCTCTTATTGTAGTTATTGCAGTTAGCGCAGTGAACTGATGCAGTGTCGTGTCACGAAATGTGACGCAGTGTGGAATGAATTTCTCGCCGAAGGCGAAGTAATCCTGCCGTGGCGCATTCCGCGGCTACCTTTATATAGATAGCGTTTAACGCTGTTGTTCGAAATTACGCAGGAAATGAAAAAGGGGATTCAGCAGGGAGTGTTTCTCCATGCCGAATCCCCTTTATTTCGTTTCGACCCGTTTAGTCTCGAGCGATCTTGAAATCGCCCTTCACCGTGCCATGACCCCATGAGCCGGAAAGCGTTCGCTTCCATGATCCGATGTTTTCCAGTTTGCCATCAGCAATGAAAGTAACGGTCCTGCCCTGCTCATCCTTTCCATCCGCTTCAATGTGGACGGTCCATTTTGAGGAATCGAGTGTCATGACTTTGATGGGGATGGAATCCGGTCCAGGATTGATGATCCCGCTTACGGTCTTACCGTCCCAGTTAACTACCAGTGTTATCTGATTCCGATGTGTTGGCGTCGGGCCCCAGTCACCGTACCACGTGCCGGTCAACGGATAGCCTTCCTGTGCGACGGCAGAGACGGCCATAAACAGACAGGCCAGCAGGCAGACCAACCAAACAGTCTTAACTCGCGACATAGCCTTCAGTCCTCCAGCAAATTTACGGAACGATCTTACTGCGCCGGTCTACCGACTTTTGGGCGCCGATCATAAGTTCAGGGGCAAAATTATTAGCCTGGCAAACGTACTCAACCAGTTCCTGTCCGTCGACCCAGCGGAGATTGAAACCACTGTTCCAAATCGCCGTGTACGCGCCGGGGTCGTCGACGGTAACTTCGTATTTCATGGTGTTGGAGTCCATACGGGTAAAACGCTCGATGACGCGAAGCGCTTCTGTATGAGGAGATCCCTCTCTATCGAACCAGAATTTCTCATTGAAGCCCGTCGTATCGACTACCAGCGTATCTCCCTCCCAACGGCCGATAGAGTGCCCGTAATAGCTGGGTGCCAAATCCTTGGGATGAAGCCGGCCGTCCATGAAAATGATCCGGTAGGTGTGAGGCCCGCCGATATCCATGATGAACATGCGTTTCATTTCGGGCATGTCGACAAACTCAACGCCGTACGGCGTAAAAAACTGGCGCGTGCCGCCAGACGGTTTGCAGCGCGTATGAGGCTCAAACTCGTTGAGCTGGCGATAGTCGTACAGCGCCCTCGCCCAGGGCTGGAATGGAACGTCGGAGACCTTTGGGTTCGTCGGGTTTTGAAGGACGCCGTTCGCATTCGGACTGTCTGCGCGCGTTAGGCCTGCAGCGGCGGGAAGCCAAACTCCGCTTTGGCCGGGAAGCGGACCAATGTTGATCCGCCCATCCGGAAATCGGGGCGCTGGCTGTGCCGGCGCCCGTTGGGTATTGTTTTGAGCGGAAGACGGCATCACAAATTGGGGCAACAGCCATAGAGCGGCCGTCGCCACAAATGCGGCGATCCAACGATGTCGCATGTGAGACCTCCTTAATGGCGCCAGCGGTCTACTGGCCGTTGTTCTCGCTGGATGCGGCGCCCAGCTTCGTGCCCGTTGCGGCGATCGTGACGTCTCTCGCGTTCACGCGGTTGCTTCCGTTTTTCGCCAGCGAGCCGTTGACGATGATTTCCTGGCCGATCTTCATCGTGTTGCGCTCCCATCCGCGAGTCTGAAGGCCGTGGGGCGGGCCCATTTCGAAGCCCCAATTGCTGATCGTGCCCTTCTCGTCTTTTACATTCAGATAGAACCATACGTGAGGATTCGTCCATTCGATCTTAGTGACGTAGCCCCTCATTGTGACCGGCTTGGCTGCATCGAACTCCGCTGCAAAAGAATGGTGCGCCACTGCGGGTGCCGCGGCAAAAAGTACACCACAAGCCATGGCTACGAAACCCAATATGCGTTTTCTCATTTATCTTCCTCCAGTCTTGCTGAGTATTTGACGGTTAGTCTTTATGTGCCTCGCAAACATGTCAATCAAAAAGTGTTACGGGCGATTGTCCTGGCAGAAATATGGCGGTAATTCCTCGCCGGCAATCCACTGAAGAGTCCAGCTGTTCGACCAGTTTCTTGTGTAGGCGCCCGGATCGTCAACCGTCACTTCGTACTTCAATGTGTTGAAATCGGGTCGCGAGAGGCGCTCCACCAGGTGCAGTTGCTCGGTATGAGGAAGGCCGCCGTTTGAGAACCAGAATTTTTCATTGAACCCCTTCGTGTCAACCACAAGGGTGTCGCCTTCCCACCGCGCACCCGAGCGGCCATAGTACAGCGGGTTGTCGGCATCGCCCCGAAGCTGGCCCTGCTGGGCGCGGCCGTCAGTGTAAATCAATCGGTAGTTATGATCGCCGCTGCCGATGAATACGAAAATTCGCTGGCGGGCCTTGTCTTCGACAAATTGAATTCCGTAGGGAAGCTGAAACTGGCGCGGGCCTCCCGGGGGCATGCAGAATTGAAATAACGGATCGTCCTTCAGGAAATTACGCTGCCGCAATTCGTAGAGGTCCCGGGCCCAACGCTGGAATGGCGCGACCTTGTCAACGTCGCCGATGTTGCGCAGGATGCCGTCGGCATCCATCTGGACGTTGGCTCCGCTCTGCATCAACACGGTAGAACTCGGCATGCCCCAGTATCCTGTTTCGCCCGGCAGGGGACCCAATCTTGGTTTTCCATCGGCGCCTCGCGGCGTCGGCCGGACCGTCTGGTCGGCTCGCGCAGGCATTGGAGCCACGGTAAAGATTCTCCGGTTGGTGGCCACGGCTACAACGTTGGTGCCCCACGCCTGCCTGCTTCCGTCTCTGGCAGTGATTCCCTGGACTGTAATGGCGTCACCCGGCTTCACCGTTTCCCGGCTCCAGCCGCTTCTCCGGAGGTCGACTTCGCTTTCCAGTTCTATTGCCCAGTTTAGGATCGCGTTGCCTTCCTGCACATCAATGAAGACATGGACGTGAGGATTTGCCCAATCGACCGATGTAACCGTTCCCCTGAGCGTCGTCGTCCTGGCAGGATCAAACTTCCCCGCGATGGCGTGGTGCGCCCATGCTGGCGTCAATGCAAGGAAAGCTGAGACAGCGATGCCTGCCAAACAAGAAACTCGGTGCTTCATTAGGGGATTCCTCCTGATCGGCAATGATACTGGTGTACCGGTCTTATGTCCAAAGAGTTACTGAGACTTTCAGGCTTCCTGCCCGGCTGCTCAGAAACTCTCCTACCACGGCGGTGCTCAATTACTGCAGGACGGCATCTCGCCGGCGCCAGCGCCATGCAAGTAGGAAACCAAGGACTGGTAGCGCGACATAAAGGGAATCCCACTGGCCGCCGCTGGTTGCGCCGGCAGGCGGCCGTGGAGCAGCCTGCGACCGCTCGGTGACGCTCATCAGGAAACCCTGGAGTCCGCCCGGCTGGTCGGATGGCGCATTGTTGCGGGTGACAGGCTGCGACGGCTGCGCATTCGGAGTGTTCGGCTGGGCCTCATTCCGGTTCACGAAACTCTCCATCGCTTTGGCTGCCGTCTCGACGCTGCCGCCCATGGCCGTTTCCATGGCCTGCTGGAATCCTTCGAGGGCGGGAACGGGTATCCCGAGTTCCTTTCCCCGCTCCATCACGAACTTCGACAGGCGCGCATTGCCGGTTGTGTGTTCGGCGCCGCTCGCTCCATGGCGGTTGACGCTTTCCACATACTCTTCGATAAGTTTCTTCTGCGTTTCGGCGTCCGCGTTCCAATAACCCTTTCGCACCGTTTCCACCATGCGCGCGGAAATATCCTGGTAGGCGTAGGGAGACTCTTTCTCGAAGAAGTCTTTCATGCCCAGATTGTGCTTGTCCTCGACGTAGGTATCGAAGGTCTGGTTCCACATCGCATCGTCCACCACTTCGGGCGTGACTGCGTCCCATCCCCACAGGTACTCGACAAAGGAGCGTATCTCGCCGGCGCCGGCATAACCTTCCTTCTTCATGCCATCGATCCAGGTGGGATTCAGATACCGTGACTGGAGTTCCGTGCCCATGAATTCCTCGAGGGACGTCATCTCGGCCTTCCCTGGATCGCGTGTGTTCGTGATCAGCATTTCCGGCGTTTTGCCATCGATGCTTCGGACCGCGGCAGCGAGGCCGCCCATGTACATGAAGAAGTCGTCGTTGTCGAGCGTGCCGTACAACGATGTCGAACTGCTGTGGACAACCTTGTCCGTTCCGCTCAGCGCCAGCCTGAAGACGTCCTCCATCGACTCGCCCCAGAAACCGTTGCCGAAACCATGTCCGAGTTTCCGGATGTAGTCGTCCGCCATACCCTTGTCGTTGTCCCAAGTTCCGCTGGCCGCGGCGATCGTTGAGGTATTCAGATTGAAGATTCCGGGAGGCTCGTCAAAGATGCGAACGCCGGCGCGCTGATCTGCGTCTGCTTCCGAGTAACCTTTCTCCATGAGCACGGCTTTGGTTTTCAGATAGTGGTTGCGCACGTAGTTCTCGGCCTCGTCCATTGCCTTTACTTTTTGAACGGCCTTGTCGATCAGGATCGTGACATTGTTGAACATTCCGACTGCGGCCGAAGCGATAACGATATCGACACGGGGCCGGCCGAGCTGGGAGGCAGGGATGACTTCGACATCGACCACCTTGTCGCGATCGTTCCAGACCGGGCGTGTGCCGAGCAGGTGGAAGATCTGCGACTCGACGATACCTTCGTGCCGCATGGTCTCGTCGCCCCAGATGACAAACGAAACCTTTTCCGGATAGCGGCCATTCTTCTTCACGTGATCGGCCAGCATCTGATCCGCAAGCTTGACGCCAATCTCCCATGAAGCCTTCTTCGGCACCTTGTCCGGGTCGATGCCGTAAAAATTCTTCCCCGTGGGATACACGTCCGGATTACGGATCGGCTCGCCGCCATTGCCGCCTGTAATGTAGCCGCCGTTTGCCGCATGCAGCAGGCTCGCCAGCTCCCGTGGGCCGGACGCGGTGATCCGCTCTTCCATGTCCTCGGCCAGCACTATGGCGTTGGTTGGAAGCAGGCTGCGGTCGGCGCTGACAATCGCCTGAATGGTGCTGTCGCGAAGCTCTTTCTCGGGTGTTCGGCCAAAAGCGTGGAGACCGAACGGGACGTTCTGGCCTTTCAACTCAACCAGGTGGTTCTCGATGGCATGCAGGGTCTCTTCATCGAAACTGTCGGGCTTCGTCAAATCCAGCCCGAGAGTTTTCGCAATGCCGAGGCCGATGATCCGTTCGCGAATTCTTGCGAGGTATGCCGCGGCCAGTTCGGGATTCTTGCTTTCGTTGGCCTCATGATCGCTGATCAGTTCGCTCAACTCGGCAAGTTCCGGATGGAGTCCGCCCTTCTTGAACGGCGGAACCATGTGATCGATCAGTGTCGCCATGCTTCGGCGCCGCGCGACGAGTCCTTCTCCGACGACATCGACGTTATATATATACAGGTTCGGCATGTCGGAGATGAGCGAGTCGGACGCATCGTCTTCCGCCAGGCCGATGTCCTTGCCGTCGAGCCATTCCAGCGTTCCATGCGTTCCAACGTGAACCACGGCGTCCGCTTTGTAGCCGTTTCTCAACCAGGCGTACGTCGCCACGTATTGGTGATGCGGCGCTAGATCCTTGGCGTGGTACATCTTTTCGGGATCTTCACCATTGCCGCGCGCCGGCTGCGGCAACACCAGGATTTTGCCGTACTGCACGGCGGGAATAATGATGCTCGGACCGCCTGATCCGTTTAGCGTCATCAGGCGACTCTTTTCCGGCTCTCCCCAGTCCTTGATGATCTTGTCGCGCAGCTTGGATGGGATTTCATTTAGCCACTTCCTGTAATCCGTAACGCTCACGCGAATGGGGTTGCCTTGCCTCACGAGTTCCTGCAGTTCACCCACTGCGAACCCTCCGACGTTGCGGGCCTTTTCCGTGATGTCTTTCAATACCGCCGCGCTGGAAAGATCGGCGTTACCGACGTCATAGCCTTCTTTCTTCATCGACTGGAGGATATTGGCGAGTGAATCCGCGACATTCAGGTAGCTGGCGCCGATATTCGCCTTGCCGGGAGGATAGTTGTAGAAAACGAGCGCCAGGTGTTTTTCGGAATTCGCTTTCGCGCGAAGGGCCGCGTATTTGAGGCCACGCCGCACAGCCATGGACATGCGCGACAGAATGGGCGTGCGGACGACCATCGTGAGACCTGTCTCCGCATCTTTCACCTTCTCCTGGCTACCCACAACGATCGGCGCCACGGTCCCGGCAATCTCGGGCACCGCAACCAGGAAAGTGCCCTCGAAGATCGACATTCCCTGGTTCGATGCACGCCACTCCTGTTCGGACCGGCCATACAGGCTGATCATGTTGATGACCGGAATATCGACCTTCG
>CAMAWS010000056.1 GCA_945861845.1 Candidatus Sulfopaludibacter sp. SbA3
CACGCGCCGGAAGGATGTACTCCATTTGCGACTTCCATGTGGTCTCGGTCACCTTTGGCTGGCCTGGAAAGAGCACTTTAAAGCCGTCTTGCGTGTTGACGTACTCTTCCCATTGCCGGGCGGCTGCGGGCGCGGGAACCAACAGCACCAATATGAATACTAATGCGGCCATACGCATGACGTGGCCCTCCTTCTCAGAAATCCGCCGGGGCCGGGGCGTTATTGCCGTCCCAATCTTTGACGGTTCCATCCTTGGCCTTCAGAAATCCCAGGAGACAGCCGTTTGAGCCGTCCCGGAGACGATGGCACCGCGCCTTGACGGTGTCGCCCGCTTTGAGGTAGTCCGGCGTCACTCCTATTGTCTGCAGACCGGTGCGGCCGGTTGCCTCCAGTGCCCAGACCTGCGGCTCGCCCTTGTCATTCTTGACTTCCAGGTAGACCCAGGAATGCGGGACGACCAGGTGCACTTCCTTGACCACGCCCTGAATGTCCATAAAGGTGTCGGTGTAGGCGCCGTGCGAATGGTGCGTCCAGGCCGGCACGGCAAGCGTAACCGCACAAATCGTTACTAGAACAAGACCTCGTTTGAATCGCATGCTCACCCTCCATTTTCCTAAACAAATTTCTCGATCACCGCGGCAATTGCGGTTGAGCCGGGTTGGCGCCGGTAGCGTCAATCCGGCCTTGCCCCAGCTCCTGACCCGCGGTCCGGTTGACGCGCGCGGGCGCCGGGTAGCTGTTGGAGTAGAAGTCCAGATAGCGAAGCCCGACGCCGTTCTCATCGAGCCATCCTAGCGATTGCTGAAACAGCCCCGGCTCGGGGTAACCTGCCGGTACGGTTCCCTCGATGATGTAGAGCTTGTTCTGGTGCATATAGACCCCTGCGAAGGTCCTGGATTTATCGGCGTTGTTCGTGAGCTGCACAGAGTGCCCTTCGACGAGGTCGACAAAATTCCAGACGAGGCTCGTCACGCTGGCGTCACGCTTCATCAACTGCCATGACGCGTAGAGAATCGCTCCTCGCAGGTCACTCTTCCAGTGTCCCTCACCTCCAGCGGCCCCGCCGATGCACGGCTCGGCGCCCGCGGGGCACGTCTTTGACTTCTCCGTGAGTATTCGTTGGGCCTGGTTGTAATCGATCACTGTCACGGAGTAGCGGCTCTGGCCCTGCGCAGCGCTATAGACGCGCGCCGGCAGATCGGCTCCACGTTCCGAGCGGTAGGTGGTTTCCGTCACCTTCGGTTGAGTCGGGAAGTTGCACGTGAAACGATCTTCCCGGCTGGCAAACTCAATCCACTCCTGGGCGAACAAGGGCCCTGAAATGGAGAGCACTGCGGCTGCCAAAATAAATGGGATCAGTCGTCGCATCTATTGATCCTCCCGTTCACTTGTATTTCCTGATTCGTTTCGACCCTTATACCACGAGTTTCGGTGCAATCAGGTCGGAGTGTCGAAGGAGGAGGAACTGCCAAAACTAAATAGCGGCGGGAGCTTTCTTCGAGCGAAACAAATACACAATGAATGCGACGGCTAGCGTTGCCAGGGCGGTGAGTGTTGCCACAGGCTGGGATTGAATGCTCCAAACCGTCATCCAGATCGTAAAGATGAGGAATACGATCGGCGTAAACGGGTAACCCATGCAGGTTTTGTGTTTGCTTTGTCCGGTCTGCCGGAGCCGGATCAATGCGATGACGGCGAGCGCCGCGAAGATATTCAGAGTGAATCCGATATAGATAAGCAGGCGTTCAAAGGACGAAGTCATTGTGATCATGGCGGAGATCGCCGCAATGAACATGACTGCATTTGTGGGAACATTCCTGCTGTTCAACTTTGCAAGTACTGCCGGCAAAAGCCCGTCGTTGCTCATCGCTTCGGCCATGCGCGGCGCCACAAGGATCATGGCGCTCAATGGGCAAAGCAGCGTCAGTGAAATCAAGAGCGACACGATATTCCCGCCCGTGGAACCCCACAATCGTGTTGCGACCACATTCCCGACTTCTGCTACGCCCGCCAGTTCGGCGCTCGGTACGACCGTCAGGTACGACACATTGAGCATGACGTACAGCGCCGCAACCGTGCCGGTT
The DNA here is from genome assembly GCA_945861845.1 of Candidatus Sulfopaludibacter sp. SbA3. Taxonomy (GTDB): domain Bacteria; phylum Acidobacteriota; class Terriglobia; order 20CM-2-55-15; family 20CM-2-55-15; genus CAMBFR01. The sequence goes on from CAMAWS010000056.1 coordinate 2,085, forward strand.
CCAATTAATGATGCCCACGGCAGCGTACGCTCCGGGTCGCGAAGGTCGGCGCCGATGTAGGCTGCGGCGTTCCATCCGCTGTAGGCGAACGACACAAACACCAGCACGACGGCAAAAGCCGAAGAGAACAGGAAACCAGGATTCACGGTAAAGGCATTTGCGGGCGCCGGCCGCGGAGAAAAAAAGACCCCGGCAATGAACAAGAGGATCAGGGCGACCTTCATGATGGTGAGAGCGCTTTGGACGCGGCTGCCCATGTGCAGGTCGTAAGAGTGCAATGCCGCAACTCCGATGATCATTGCCGCAGCCATGATTCGGACCGGCCAGCCTGCAATGACCGCTCCCAGGTATAAGTTCAACGCCATGGCGACTGCGGCAATCGGTGCGGCGAATCCCACGATCAATTCCACCCATCCCGTAACAAAGCCCAGCGACGGGTGCAGAAGACGGGTCAGGTAAAAATATTCGCCCCCCGAGTGCGGCATATTGGCGCCAAGCTCGCCGTAGCAGAGCGCTCCGCAGAATGCGATGATGCCGCCCAGAAACCATCCCAGCAGGATGTCTCCCGCGCTCGCGCCCAGGGTCACCATCAGGCCGGTTGTCGTAAAGATTCCGGTCCCGATCATGTTTGCGATTACTGTTGCGGATGTCGGAACGATTGTGAGAATCCGGCGTTCGGCCATCAGGAAACCATCAGACTTTGGACAACAGGTGCCCGAGCTTGGCTTTCTTGGTCCGAAGGTAATTTTCCGTGCTGTCGGAGGGAGCTATTTCGATGGGCACCCGCTCGAGAACCTTGATCCCGGCGATCTCAAGCGCCTCGAATTTCCGGGGGTTGTTGGACATGAGGCGAACGGATTGGATTTTGAAATAGTGAAGTATTTCGGCGCAGAGGGAGTAATTCCGGTGATCGGCGTCAAACCCCAGCTGGTGGTTGGCTTCAACCGTGTCGTGCCCTGAATCCTGGAGTTCATAAGCTTGCAGCTTATTCATAAGGCCGATACCCCGGCCTTCCTGGAGCTGGTAAATAAGAATCCCGGTTCCGGCCTCGCCGATGGCTTTCAAGGCAAACTGGAGCTGATCGCCGCAATCGCAACGCTCGGATCCAAACACATCGCCGGTCAGGCATTGTGAGTGAATTCGGGCCAGCGCCGCTTCGTTCGCACCGACCTCGCCGATAACCAGCGCCAGGGCGCTGTCGGATTTGTCGGGAGTTTCAAACCCAAAAGTGCGGAACGTGCCAAACTCAGTAGGGAGGCGGGTTTCGGCGATCTTAACTGCCTTCATGCCGCGAAGTATATCACGGCGTGGCCGTGCTGGCGCCGTTCACAACGATATCGTCAGTTGTTCCGCCGACTCCATCCGGCCCCTTCGAAACCAGCCGAAAGCTGGACGCGCTGGTTACCTCGAAGTCGATGGACTTGCCCCAGGCGTCGACACGGATGAGATCGGTCATGTAGAGCGGGTGAAGGAGATCTGTAAGGGTCACGAGATCGCGGGCGGACGGAATTGAGCCATTCGTCTGCCGGTAACCGTTGATTCCCGCAACCACCTTATTCAGAGAGGCAACCGTGTCACGGCGGCGGCCATCATTCACGGCCGCAACCAGCTCGGTCATATTCATCCAGCCCAGCTCCCCCATGCGCACGGCCGAGACGCGCCAATCGCCGGCAGGCGAATCCTTCTTGAACTGGAATGCGAGGGTGATGGTGGATTCAGCGATCGCCTCGGTATTGCCCTGCGAAACAATCCGGCGAATCTCGATGGCGTCGGGCACCAGATCGGAGGCGCCGATCGCGGCGATCTGCTTCCTGGCTTCCTGGCTTGAGAGCCGCGGACCTGCGCATCCTGCGAGAACCAGGGCGCCTGCGATAAGAGTCTGCAAGGTCAGCTTCATCACGGAAGCGAGTCTAGCACTGTGTTAACATCCCACAAAATGCAGGTCAATCTCCTCTTCTTCGCCACACTTAAAGACATTGTTGGTTCCCGGCAACTGCAAATGGAGGTTCCTTCCGGAACTACCGTAGGAGGACTGCTGAGCCAGCTTGAAGCAACCTTTCCAAGATTAAAGGACTACCGCAGAGTCGCCCTCACTGCCGTGAACGAAGAATACGTCGACGAAACGGGTCACCTCAAAGATGGAGACGAGGTGGCGATCTTTCCCCCTGTCAGTGGCGGCGAAGCTCAATCCGGCGAACTGGTCATCAGCCGTTTACGGGAGATCTACCAGGTCACCCGTGAACCGATCGACGCGCAGAAGGTCGCCCGGCAACTGCTTTGCGGAGAAGCCGGCGCCATTTGCGTTTTCGAGGGAGTTGTACGAAACAACTCGAAAGGGAAGCGGACGCTGCATCTCGTGTATGAAGCGTACGAGACGATGGCCCTCAAGAAACTCGAAGAGATTGGAGTCTTTGTTCGCCAGGCGTGGGATATAGACGGGATCGCAATCCTGCACCGGCTTGGACACATGGATATCGGCGAAACCAGCGTCGCCGTCATCGTTACTTCCGCACATCGACGCCCCGCATTCGACGCCTGCCACTATGCAATCGACACCTTAAAGAAGGTTGTGCCGATCTGGAAAAAGGAAGTTTTCGAAGACGGTGAGGTCTGGATCGAAGGCCAGTAGGCATTTTGGAACACTTGCTTGACATGGCAGTTTCGCAGCATTAAAGTTCGCTCTCCGCAAAATACGCTGGGTAGGATCCCGGTTGATGAACAGCAGGAAGCCATCGATGCACTGCAATATAGAGAACCGGGATGCAGCAGCGCGTACTTATTATCGATCATTCTCCAAGTGCGTCCGGCCTGGTTGAAAGTCTGTCTGTCGAAAGCTCGTTTGCGTGCGAGAAGACAGGCTGGGATACCTTCGTTCCGGAACGGATGGACCTTGGCAGAATCAATCTTCTTATTGCCGTCGCGGTCCCGATGGTTCCCTCGGCAATGGCACTGCTCGACTGGCTGCAATCCAACAAGACATCCATTCCGATGCTGGCGGTGTTTCCATCGGAAACCGATTCCGCGATCCTGGAGGCAGTTTCAAAGGTTGCCGACGATTTCATGCTCTGGCCGCTCCATCGAATGGAACTGCTACAGCGAATCTGGCGGCTTCTCGGCCTCGACCGCCGCGCCACAGCATCGACGGTCGAACGGCTGACCCTGGAAATGGGAATGAATCAACTGGTCGGGTTCGACGAGGCGTTTACCCGTATCGCAGAAAAGATACCGCTTGTGGCCAGGACCGAGGCGCCTGTCCTGATCACAGGGGAAACGGGAACCGGCAAGGAAATGTGTGCGCGAGCGATCCATTATTTGAGCGAACGTCGTCCATATCCCTTCATTCCCATGGATTGCGGTGCGCTTCCTGACCACCTGTTTGAGAATGAAGTCTTCGGCCACGTTCGTGGGGCGTACACGGATGCGCGTGACGACCAGAAGGGTCTTGCGGCGATGGCCGAAAAAGGGACGCTCTTTCTGGACGAGGTGGACTCGCTTTCCTTGCCGGCGCAGGCGAAACTTCTGCGCTTCCTCCAGGAAAAGACATACCGTCCGCTCGGGTCGGCTTCGTTCAGGCAGGCCGATGTCAACGTGATCGCCGCTACCAATCGCAACCTGGAATCCTGTGTCGCATCAAAGGAGTTTCGCGCGGACCTGTTTTTCCGATTGAATGTGATTCGGCTCGATCTCCCCCCCCTTCGGGAACGCCGCAGGGATATCGCACCTCTTGCAGACCATTTTCTTCGAAACCTGCGGCAGCCTCCCGGGCGCAAGAGCCTCTCGGCCGCCGCGCTCCGGAAGTTATCCGCGCACGACTGGCCGGGCAATGTCCGGGAACTCTTTAATGTGCTCCATCGGGGGGCACTGTTCGCCGAGGGAGCGACGATCCTGCCGTCGCACATAATCCTGGGCGAAGAGTCGAAGGGCATTTCGTCCAGGCACGGAAGTTTCCGCCAGGAACGAACCAACGCCATTGCAAAATTCGAGATGGTGTACGTTGCGGACCTGCTGAACAAGCACGGAGGCAACGTGACACATGCGGCGATTGAGGCCGGACAGGACCGCCGGGCGTTCGGCCGTCTCGTCAAGAAATACGGAATCGCTCGCGCCGAGGCCTGAGGTACGCTGTGGGCGCGGGGCTTCAGCCCGGCGCCAAGTTCCATAAAATTCCTCTTTGAATCTGGCACGGGGCTGAAGCCCCGCGCCCACAGGTTCGCGAAGCGGGTTGGAATCGTCCCACCGCCGGGTTCGAGCCGACCCGGTTCAAGCCACACCTTCCCGGTTAACTTCTTCAAAATCCATTCCTCGTTGGTGGTCCCGTTCGTGCTCAGTGAGCGCGTGCCGATTGACAGCGACGTTGCCAAACAGATCCTCCGGTACTTCATGCGTCATCCGCGCGCGGCCGACGACCTTGAAGGAATAGCGCGATGGCGCCTGCTCGAAGAAGCAGTACACCGGACGGTCGATGAAACAGAGCAGGCGATTCACATGCTGGTCGGCAACGGTCTTCTTGAGCAGGTCGGTACACCTGACGGAGGGCGCGTCTTTCGGATAAACGAGGCCCGTCTGGGTGAGGCCGCAAAGTTTCTCGAGCAGGACTAGAGAACGAAAGGACAGGCATTGGCAGACTACTCGGCAATTACGGCGACAAGCCAGGCCATACTCGGATTATTGGAGACGTCGTGCCCCAAAGCGGAGTTCGATGGCGCAATGTTCGAACTGTACCAGGCGAGCCAATTCCAGAATCCGCTGGAGGAAGGCATTGCGCTGTTCCTTTATCGCATCTCGGGGGGGAGCCGCCGTAACCTGCCGTCACGCCCAGGCCCGGAAAGACAGACTTATCGCCCGCCGATCACGCTCGACCTGCATTACCTGCTGACCGCATGGGCAAAGACTTCCGGTAAACAACAGCTTCTGTTGGGATGGGCGATTCGCTCGCTGGCCGATACGCCGGTATTGCCGCCCGGCCTGCTGAACCACTATGCGAATTCCAATGTGTTTCATGACGACGAGTCTGTCGAACTGATCTACGACCCGCTCGGCCTTCAGGACCTGACGAGCCTGTGGGACATTTTCAAGCCGAATCTCCAGGCTTGCGCGACCTATGTCGCGCGCTCAGTCGCAATCGATTCGACGGTTGAGGTGCAGCAATACCGCGAAGTCCAGACTCACGACTTTGTTTTCAGGAAGCAAATTGATGGCTGACCTGAACACAGACGTCCTTGAACGCCTGACCGTGGTCTCGCCCTTTGGCGCGCGTTTCTGGGACCAGGTGACGCAGAAAACGATCGGCGACGGTCTCAGTGTGACCGCGTATCCCACGTCGCGGAAGGACCGGCGCGTTTCGGCGGTAGCCTGCCGCTCGGGTGTTTTTGCGTTTCGCGGCCTTCCGGGAATGTTTGAGGTTGAATCCGGAGCGGGAGACCAGGATTTCTGGAGCAACGTCGCGTCGAGGAGTTTTGTCATTGAGGTCCAGGACACGATGGGACGTTTCATCCCGTTCTGTTTCGAGGTTGGCCTGCCTTGCCGGGATGCATTCAACTGGCAGGACCCTCTGATCCTGCCGCTCGAGGCCCCGCTTGGCGTTCCTTTGTTTTCCGCGGCGGGACGAACTCCGCCGGCATCCGTTGCGGTCCTGAGGGGTTACCTGAGCCGCCCGGAACCACAGGCGCTTGTTACACTGAAACAAAAGACACCCCCAGTGAGTGACGATGAGCAGAAACAGATCAACTTTATGGAGGCCGAATTGCACCTCGCTACAACGCTGGAGTACGAGGCGTACAAACTCGGGAAGGATTCCGCATCCGGCGAGTGGACTGTCAGGGAACAGGAGATAGCCAAAGGCAAAGTAGAGAACAAGATCCCCGAGGACCTTCCGACGCTGTAGCGGCGGACCTGAAACTGCCGAAGTCGTTCCTAATCCTAACTTCTCACCGGTTTCCCAGGATGACGCGACGAAGGCGCATCCGAAGAGAGCCGCAAAGCGGCGGCAAACTATAGCCCACGGCGTCAGCCGTGGGTATTGGGTTGTGACACATTCCAGCCCCGGAGGGGCGGCAGAGTGTTTCGGAGTCTGCCGCCCCTCCGGGGCTTGCAACACGGGGAACCGTTTTCCCCACGCTCACGCGTGGGGCTAGAGTCTTGCGCCGCGCCGCGGCTCTATTCGGATGCGCCTTCGGCGCGTCATTCAAGCTAACCGGTGAGAAATGAGGGCTGATATTCTCGGTTCTTTTCGGAAAACCGCCCGGTCCGCGCGGATCAGCGGAAGTTGATGGTTGTTGCAAGAAAGTAGATAGGTGGCGCATTACAGGTGCCATGTATTTCAATAGCTTACGGATGGCGTCAGAAATGCAATTAAGGGCTTCACCAGGAGGGAAGCCATGGACGGCGTATCTCAGCCCATTCAGTGTGAGATTTTTTCGTTAGCGGAGCAGCTTCGCGGAACCGAAGGAGACGGAGCTCTCATCGACTGCCTCACGACAATCCACGGATATCTGGAACTCTTCACCGGCCAGCCGAAGAACTCGATCTATAGAAGGAAATTGCTCGAATGTTTTGGCTGGCTCGATCAAATCAGCCGCGCCCACACCCGAGCCGCCGAGATTCTGCGGTGCAGCAACCTGCAGAGGGAACTATTCCAGATTCCACTCTGGTAATAACTATTCCGGTTTCCATCGCAACACCGGCTTGCGCGCGGCGGACGCTTCATCGATGCGGCCAATACGTGTGGAGTGCGGGGCCGATTTCACGATTTCGGGGTTCTCTTCCGCTTCCTTCGCAATTGCCAGCATTGCTTCGATGAACGCGTCGATCTCCTGCTTGCTCTCGGTTTCCGTGGGCTCGACCATGAGCGCGCCCGGCACGATGAGAGGGAATGAGACCGTTGGCGGATGGAATCCGTAGTCGATCAGGCGCTTGGCGATGTCGCCGCCGTGGACGTCATTGCGGGCCTGGTTGCGATCGGAAAACACGATTTCGTGAAGCGAAGGCGAATCGTACGGAATGGCATAGGCATCCTTGAGCTTCGCTCGAATGTAGTTCGCGTTCAGGACTGCAACCTCGGAAACTTCCTTCAGCCCCTTCGGGCCATTTGCCAGGATGTAACACAGCGCGCGCACGTGCATGCCGAACTGCCCGTTATAGGCCTTCATTTTACCGATCGATTGCGGTCGATCGTGGTCGAAGAACAAGCTTCCGTCGCCTTTCAGTCCGATGGTCGGATACGGCAGGAACGGTTCGAGAATCTTCTTCACCGCAACGGGGCCTGCGCCAGGTCCGCCGCCGCCATGGGGAGTCGTGAACGTCTTGTGAAGATTGATGTGAAGCACGTCAATGCCGAAGTCGCCCGGCCGCGTGATTCCCATCATGGCATTGAGATTGGCGCCGTCCATGTAAACGAGAGCGCCGCGCGAGTGCATCACCTCCGCGATTTCGGCGATGTCGTGTTCGAACACGCCGAGGGTGTTCGGGTTGGTGATCATGATTGCGGCGACATCCTGGTCCACAACCTTCTTCAGGTGTTCCAGGTCCACCATGCCGCGCCGGTCCGACGGGACGTTTTCGACGACGTAGCCGGAAATCGTGACGCTGGCCGGATTCGTTCCGTGCGCCGAATCCGGCACCAGGATCTTCTTTCGCGGATTGCCCTTCGATTGGTGATAAGCCCGGATCATCAATATTCCAGTCAGCTCGCCGTGGGCTCCGGCTGCCGGCTGCAGGCTCACCGCATCGGTCCCGCTGATTTCAGCGAGGCACGATTCGAGAGTCTTCTGGACCGCCAGGGCGCCCTGGATCAGTTCGGCCGGCATATACGGATGTGCAAGGGCAAAGCCATCGAGCCGGGCGACCCGCTCGTTGATCTTCGGGTTGTACTTCATCGTGCACGAGCCGAGGGGGTACAAGCCGAGATCAATGTGGTAGTTCCAGGTCGAAAGCCGCGTGAAGTGACGAATGACGTCGACCTCGCTCAGTTCCGGCATCCCGGCAATGCCGTCGCGCAGAAGGCCGGGATCGACAACGGATGCGACGTCTTTCCTGGGCACGTCCAGTTCAGGCAGGTCGAATCCACGCCGTCCCGCGGATCCCTCTTCGAATACCAGGCGTTCGTTTAACTGGAAGTGGCTTCCTATTCGCTGGTGATTGCTGGTCATGCGAGTCCTTTCACCAGTGCGTCGATCTGGTCTTTGCGGGTTGTTTCGGTAACGCATACCAGGAGGGTATTCCGCAGCTCCGGGTAGAAGCGCGACAGGTCCAGTCCCGGCACAATCTTGTTTTTCATCAGCCCCGCAACGCGGGCGGCGTACTGATCGTCCAGTTGAACAACGAATTCGTTGAATCTCGGGGCAGGGAAGAGCACGCGATGCGGAGTCTGGCTCGCGATCTGCCCGACCGCGTAATCGGTTTTCAATATGTTGTGCTCGCAGACTTCACCGAGGCCGATCGGGCCGAGGGTTGCGAGATAGATTGTCGACATCAGGGCGCATAAAGACTGGTTTGTGCAGATATTCGACGTGGCCTTTTCTCGGCGAATATGTTGTTCGCGCGTGGAGAGCGTCAGGACGAACGCGCGCTTTCCCGAGTAATCCTTTCCCATCCCGACCAGCCGTCCCGGTATTTGCCGGACGTAACGGTCGCGCGTCGCGAGGAAACCAACATGAGGCCCGCCGAAACTCATGGGAACGCCGAGCGCCTGCGCCTCTCCAACCACGATATCCGCATCCTTTGGCGGCTTCAGCAGTCCCAGTGAGACGGCCTCGGCGATGTTGATGATTGAGAGCGCATCGTGGCGATGGGCCAGATCGGAGACGAGTTCGGTGTTTTCGATCGTTCCAAAGAAATTCGGCGACTGCACGAATATGCCCGCGACATCCTTGCTCATCGCTTTTTCAAGCTGAGCCATGTCCACGCGGCCTTCCGTCGTGTAGCCGATCAACTGGATTTCAATCCCGAGATTCCTGGCGTACGAGTCCATTACGGCGCGGTATTCCGGATGAACGGTTTTCGCGACCAGGAATTTGTTCTTCCGGCTGATTCGCTGGGCCATCAGCATCGCCTCGGCGACGCCGGTGCTG
>CAMAWS010000057.1 GCA_945861845.1 Candidatus Sulfopaludibacter sp. SbA3
GTAGGCCCCATCACCGCCTCAAGGTCCGCCTTGGGTAGGTCAGTGAAAGTCCCGGGCATGTTCGCAGGCGCTGGCCTGCCAGGCGCCGCAGCCTGGCCGCGGGCCTGAGCCTGGCCCCGAGCCTGGCCCCGAGCCTGGCCCCGAGCCTGCGCCATGGCGCCGGCCGAGATCGAAATCCCAGCCAAAAGTGCGAGAACAGTCCACGTAAGTTTGTGCTGCATGGTCTTCTCCTTGTGGAAACGATGCCGTAGCATAAAGCTACTCGCGGCCAAAACCAAAGAAACCCTGATGGAGAAATTGCGGAAGTCCTAGTCTTTCGGATTCGTTGCGAAGACCGTGACCTCTGGCGTAAAGCCCCGATCGTCCATTTCAAGGACGGCCTTGACCGCGTGAGCGATGTCTTCGCCGCGAAGCTTGGTTTCGTTTTCCTTCTGGACGAAGCCTGCCACGGCGCCGAAGGTGGTCAGCACCTCGCTGGGATTGACGAGAAAGACACGAACGTTGTACTGCCTAAGTTCCGTCCGCCAGCATTCCGTCATGCCACGAAGCGCGAACTTGCTCGCATAGTACGCCGTGCCAGTGGGGGCTCCACGGACTCCGGCAGTGGAGCAGATGTTGACGATGTTGCCCTTGTTTCGCTCGATGAAGTGCTTCGCGGCTTCCCGCCCCATGAGCATCGCGCCAGTGACGTTGGTTGCAAAGACGGCGTCAAAACTGGCGCGATCCATGTCCACGAGTTTCTTGAAGACGCCGAAGCCGGCATTGTTCACGAGAATATCGAGGTGACCGAAAGCCTGCATGACTTCCCGGTACGTACGCAGAACGTCGGCTTCATTGGACGCATCTGCCCGGATCGCCACTGCCTTCAGTTCTTCTGCCGCCTTGTATAACTGTTTATCATCGCGGCCGGTGATCGCTACGCGCGCTCCCGCGTCGATCAGGGCTTTCGCAATTGAGTACCCGATTCCGCGGCTGCCACCCGTTACCAGTGCCGTTGCATTCTGTAGATTCATGATGTCCTCCCTACCTCAAACCTCGATGGAGAATGGCGTGAAGTTGGTTTTGCGGTCGAAGTAGTCTTCGTCCTCGGCGCGCTTCAGGAATCCGACGACCTTGTATGTGACCGGTGTGATAACGGCCTCCCAGCCGACTTTGATCACGTAGTTACTGAGCATGACGGTCATCACGAGGTCGTTGGACCAGACGCCGAGAAACGCAACCGGGTAAAACACCGCCGAATCGACAAATTCACCGACGATCGTCGACCCGATGGTTCGCATCCAGAGATGCTTCCCATTCGTTTTCACTTTCATTTTCGCCAGTACGTAGGAGTTGGCGAATTCGCCCACGAAGAATGCCGTCAACGAGGCGAGCACTATCCGGGGCGTTTGGCCAAACACGGCGACGTATGCCGGTTGGTCGTTCCAGCCCATTGCCGGAGGAAGCGCGACGACGACCCAGCTCATGAATGAAGCGAAGATGATTGCCCCGAAACCGGCCCAGACGACTTTCCGCGCCCGGGCGTAGCCGTAAACTTCGGTCAGGACATCGTTGAAAATGTAACTGACGGGAAAAAAGAGAACCCCAGCCCCAAAGGTAAATCCCCAGACAGTGGCGACTTTAGCCGCGCCGATCACGTTCGAGCAGAGAAGAATCGTCACGAACAGCGCCATGACGAGATCGTAGTACTTGTAAACCTGGCGATGAGCTGGTGCCATGCAGTGACTCCAAATTAGCCGCGGAGCGGCGAGACTCGGTAGCCACGCCCGTCAGGGCGTGTTGCTCAACGACCCTCACCCGCCGCTTCGCGGCACCCTCTCCCAGAGGGAGAGGGACAAACTCTTGAATAGTCCTTCTCCCTCCGGGAGAAGGTGGCCCGAAGGGCCGGATGAGGGTTAGAACGCGGCGCTCCGCGGCTCTTAATTGATCAGTTGCCGCAGCACGTATTGCAGTATCCCGCCGTGCTGGTAGTACTGAATTTCGTACGGCGTATCGATACGGTTCACCGCCTTGAAGGTCTTCTCTTTGCCTGCCTCGTCGCGAGCGCGAATCGTCAGCAGTTGTCCGGGTTTGATGCCGGCGGCAATTCCGTCGATATCGAAGACTTCCGTTCCGGTCAGTCCGAGCTTCTCCGCGCTTTCGCCGGCCACGAATTGAAGCGGCAGTATGCCCATGCCGACCAGGTTGCTGCGATGAATGCGCTCGTAACTTTCCGCCAGCACGGCCTGGATACCGAGCAGCCGAGGCCCTTTTGCGGCCCAGTCGCGTGATGACCCGGATCCGTACTCCTTGCCCGCAATGATCATCAGGGGCACGCCATCCTTCTGATATTGCATTGACGCATCGTAGATCGTAGCCGGTGTCTTATCCGGCAGGTGGAGGGTAACGCCCCCCTCCGTCCCTGGCGCCAGAAGATTTCGAAGCCGGATGTTGGCGAATGTGCCTCGCATCATTACTTCATGGTTTCCCCGGCGCGCTCCGTAGGAATTGAAATCCGCCGGCGAGACGCCGTTCGCGATCAGGTACTTGCCGGCCGGGCTGTCGGCGGAAAACGAACCGGCGGGCGAAATGTGATCGGTTGTAACCGAATCGCCAAGCACGGCCAGCACGCGCGCACCCTTGATGTCTTTAACAGGCGCCGGTTGCCGTTGCATCCCATCGAAGAATGGCGGCTGTTTAACGTAGGTGGAGTCGGCTTCCCACTGGAACAGTTCGCCTGTAGGCGCCTGAAGGGCCTGCCATCGCTCATCGCCCTCGACGGACTCGTCATAAGCTTTTCGGAACATTTCCGGCCGGATATTGGAGCGCACGGCGTCTGCAACTTCAGCGGAAGTAGGCCAGACGTCGCGCAGGAAAACCGGCTTGCCGGCTTTGTCGAGGCCCAGCGGTTCCGTATTGAGGTCGATGTCCATTGTTCCAGCGATTGCGTATGCGACGACCAGCGGAGGGGAGGCCAGGTAATTGGCTTTCACCTGGGGATTGATTCGCCCTTCGAAATTCCGGTTGCCGCTCAATACGGCGGCCACAACCAGTGAACTGTCCTTTACAGCCTTCGACACCTCTTCCAGCAGCGGGCCGCTGTTGCCGATACAGGTTGTACAGCCGTATCCCACAAGGTGGAAGCGCAGCTGTTCCAGATACGGCATCAATCCCGCTTCCTTCAAATATTCGGTCACAACGCGCGATCCCGGAGCAAGGCTCGTCTTGACCCACGGTTTTACCCTGAGTCCGCGCTCGACGGCTTTCTTGGCAAGCAGGCCTGCGCCGACCATCACCGAGGGATTCGATGTGTTCGTGCAACTTGTGATCGCCGCGATCACAACGGAACCATGACCGATTTCGTACTTCGAGCCATTCGTGCCTACTCCAACCTTGAACGCGGGGTCCGGGTTCTTCTGCTTTTCGAGCATCGGCATCAGCGCCTGCCGGAATGACTGCTTGGATTTGGACAAGGGAACACGATCCTGTGGCCGGCGCGGTCCCGAGATACTTGGCTCGACAGTGGATAGATCGAGTTCCAGGGTCTCCATAAATTCAGGATCCGGCGTGTCCTTTGTACGGAACAGGCCCTGCGCTTTTGCGTAGGCCTCAACCAGAGCGACCTGGTCTTTGTCGCGCCCGCTGAGCCGCATGTACAGGAGCGTTTCGTCGTCGATCGGAAAGAAACCGATCGTGGCGCCGTATTCGGGCGCCATGTTGGCGATAGTCGCCCGGTCTGCCAGGCTGAGGCTTCCAACTCCGGTTCCATAGAACTCGACAAAAGCCCCGACCACGCCTTTGGCACGCAGCATCTGCGTGACGGTAAGCACCGTGTCCGTAGCCGTGGCGCCTTCGCGAACCTGGCCGGTCAGCCTGAAGCCTACCACTCGCGGAATCAGCATCGACAGGGGCTGCCCGAGCATGGCGCCCTCGGCTTCAATACCGCCGACGCCCCAACCGACGACGCCCATGCCGTTGATCATCGTGGTGTGCGAATCCGTCCCGACGAGCGTGTCCGGATACGCTGCCGCCCGGCCGCCCTTCTTTTCCACGTAGACGACGGGCGCAAGATACTCGAGGTTTACCTGGTGCACGATGCCGATATCCGGCGGGACGACCCGGCAGTTCTGGAACGCCTTCTGTCCCCATTTCAGGAAGATGTAGCGTTCGCGGTTTCTCTCATTCTCGCGGTCGGCGTTGTAAGCGAACGCTCCCGGTGTCCCGAACTGGTCCACCTGGACGGAGTGGTCGATCACAAGGTCGACCTGCTGGAGAGGGTTGATCTTGTTCGGATCCCCTCCCATCTTCTTGATGACGTCGCGCATCGTCGCCAGATCGACGATGGCTGGAACTCCAGTGAAGTCCTGCATCAGCACGCGCGCCGGGCGAAACGCTATTTCCTTGTCCTTGAGCTGGCCGGATGAGGCAGGGACGATCGAACGAATGTCGTCCGCAGTCACGGTAACGTTGTCCTCGAACCGCAACAGATTTTCGAGCATTACCTTTAATGAGAACGGCAACGTTGACGCAATTCCGGCACCCGCTTTTTCTGCCTTCTCCAGGGAGTAGTAATCAAATTCCGTGTTACCTGTTTTTAATGTCGATTTTGAATTGAATGTATTCATGGCGTTGGAATTGTAGCACTGCTTTTTCTTGATGGCTGCGTCCCTGCTTACGGCGGTGCGCGGCCCGCGCTGCTACCGCTACATGAACACTTTGAACGCCGCTTGGCAGGACTCGGACGGCGCGATATAGGTGCGCTCCCCGATTTCGGACGTTGACTGAATTCGGTTGTTTCTTCAAGACGCTGTCGAACGCTACCTGAAAGGGATGTTCACTTCGGTGTAGCTGCCCGGTGTAGCCGCATCCACGGCCACAACAACCCTATCAATATACCGGCGGAGAACCGGCCATTGCGAGTTACTCAAAACCACGAAGGCGATTTTGCAGGCCGTCAGGTCTTGCTGATAGCGCATGTTCTTGTCGGTCGTAACCAGGACTTCGAAACCTGCGGCCTCCGCGGCCGCCAGCAGTTCGCCGTTAACCAGCCTGTCCCATCCGCGCTCGATTGCCTCCACAACGGTATGGCCAATGAGGGCGTGTCTCAACGGAGCAGGGGTGCCGTTATCGAAGGGAATGAGCATCGATTGCTTGGGCGGAGGGTTGTGCAGGAGGGGGCGCGTCGAGACTCCGCGCTGCGAATTCGAGGACCGCTACGACCTGTTCCCGCGTGACATGAAACCAGTCCATAATCTCGTCGATGGTGGCTCCCGCCTCCAGATTCTCAAACACAGTCGAAACCGGCGTCCGGGTATCTCGAAATACCCATGCCCCGCTACGCTTGCCAGGGATGCTCTCCACGGCAGGGCATTGTGACCAATCCAGATTTGCCATAGTCGTGCACCTCTTTCTTCCAAAATAACGTGTGGCGGTTCAGGGTACAAGGAAACGATTCATTCGGGAATCATAGCGCCAGTAAAGGAAAGCCAACGAAAACACGTTGGCGATTTAATCAATTTTAGTCGTCGAAGATCACGTCGTGCGAAGCGCCGTAGGAATGAATGTGCAGATCGACGTTGTGGAATCGCGATCCATTATCGAGTACGCGGATGTCCTTGAATTGAACCATCACTTCCTGTTCATAACAGCGTCCTTCGATACCCGCTCATCCTTAAACGCTTTTAAACGCTGACACCGAGGAGCCGCCCGATGAAGTATGTGGCCGCGGCGGCTAACGCTCCGATTCCGACCATTCGCAGGCCGCTGGCGACAAGGTTTCGGGCCGTGAATACCGATATGGCCGCGCCGACGGCAAAAAGTCCAATCGCAGACATGGCGGCGCTCAGAAGGAATGCCGTGTCGCCGGTAATAATAAGGTAGGGAACGACTGGCACAATCGCGCCGGCGGCAAACGCCACGAATGAGCTGCCGGCGGCCAGCCACGGTGAGCCGAGCGTGGTGGGGTCCAGGCCGAGCTCTTCGCGCGCCAGCGTATCCAGGGCAGTTGCAGGATTCGAAATAATGCGCGCGGCAAGTTCTTCTGCCTGCGCGGCGGGTATTCCCTTGGCCTGGTAAATGAGCGCGAGTTCGGCGGCTTCCTCTTCAGGCGCCATTTCCAATTCCTGCCGTTCCAGGGCGATCTGCTGCTCGTAGAGCTCCCGCTGGGACTTGACCGAGACGTACTCACCGGCAGCCATCGACGACGCTCCGGCGAGCAGGCCGGCAACGCCGGCGAGGAGGACGAATTGTGAATCGGCGTTGGCGCCGGCGACTCCCATGACGAGGCTGAAGTTGGACACAAGCCCGTCGTTGACTCCAAACACCGCGGCCCGGAGCGTTCCTCCATAGCTCGTGCGGTGCCATCTTTCAACTTTCAGGATCGATTCTGAACCGCCTTCCGTTTGTGTCTGCATCGCGTTCAGTGTTCGCCGGTGGCCGCGTTCCTCGGCGGGAATTCCAGTGGCCTCGGTCTGCCCGGCGTACTCGTCCTGGGCGCTGGATTCAAATCCGCTGACTACCGGGAGCACGTGTTCGGTCCCAAGCCTTCTTGCGATCCATCCCAGCACCGCCACTCGAACGCTCGTCCGGTACGCCGGCACGGTGGCCCCGCTCTTCCGCAAAAGGTTAGCCCAGCGCGCAGCATGCTTTTCCTCTGCCACCGCGAGTTGCTCGAATATCCTTACCCGGTCCTTGCTCTTCTCCGCTGCGGCGAGGGCGCGGTACAACGCCATTCCGTCCTGCTCGCGCAGGTAATTGGCGGCGTATCTCTTGAGGTCTTGATTGTCTGGATTCACTTTTCTAAATGGCGAGCTTGGCCTGGAGGTTCAGTTCAACATCCGTGGCGGACAGTTCAAGGCTCCGCGGCAGCGGAACGAGGTCGAAGCCGTAGCGCTGTTTTCTCATTTCGCGATAATCCTCAACGGAATCGCGACGCACCCGCCAGATGCCGCCAGCCATCGGATGCATTTCTTTCCATGCGGCATACCGCGAGAAAAGCGGAAATCCGAATCCGGGCAGCATGCCGTACGAAGCGTTCCTGCGTAGGTTGGCCCATGTCGCCTTCAAGACGTGAGGCGCACGATAATATTCGCGATAACAATCGAAGAGCAGGGACTGGAGTTCGCCATGGCCTAGATTGGGATGGCGCCAGGTCGGCGCAGTTCCATCAAATCGATCGAGGTTTTTTTCGGTTATGAGTCCTTGCGCCAGGAAATCGTCGTATTGGTCCGTTCCCGGAATAGGCGTCAGTATGTAGAAGGATGCGACGTCCGGTGCGAGTTCGCGTAACACCCGGAGGTGCTGCTGAATTGTAGCGCGCGTGTCATTCGGAAATCCGATGATGTTCGAGAAGTGGGTGCTGAAACCGTGCTTCCTGCAGAGACGAACGATCTCGCTGTAAAGCTCGGGATGATTCTGCGCCTTATGCGCTGCGATGAGCGTCTTCCTGTTGAACGATTCCACTCCGACGAACATTTGAAAGCAGCCGGCCCGGCCCATCAGTTCGATCAACTCTTCCTGCCTGGCTATTTGCGTGTCGCATTGCACGAAAAACTTCAATCCGATCTTTTCGTCGATCATCTGCTGCATGAGGGCTGCAGCGTCGGGATACTTGTTGAAGTTGTCGGATGTGAACATCACCATGTGGACCCCGGCAGCCTTCGTCGCCCGCAGGGTAGCCATCGTCGTTTCAATGCCCTGGCTTCGAATCTGGCGGCCCGCGATCTTGATTACCGAACAGAAGTTGCAGGTGAAGGGACAGCCGCGTGCGGGATAAACCCCCATCATGGGTACGACATATCGCCGAAGGTCTTGCGCAGACAAGGGAGTAACGACGGGAGAGTCCAATTCCCGTTCCCACCGTTGTTCACCCCCGTATGCCGGCTTCAGTTCGCCGTCGATTGCGTCGCGTATGATGGCCGGCCAGATCATTTCCGCTTCGGCGAGGGCAAAACTGACGCCGGAGTTTTCAAACATGCTGGTGTCGCATGTCATTGGATGTGGCCCGCCAATAACGCAATGGGACACGCCGTTTGCGTGAGCGTAAGCGGCAAGATCCAGGCTCCGATGGAACTGGTGGGACTGCACGCCAACAAGCGCCAGGAGGGTTGGGCAGTCCGTTTGGTGCAGGTATTTGAGGTACTCCAGGTCGGTTTGGACGTACTCATCGATTGCGATGGTCTGGAGTTCCACGCCATCGAGCGATGCGGGCGTCATGCTTCTCAGGAAAGGTACCGTGCTGTTCGGCATGAAGCCGCGCCGGAAGCGCTCGACGTATCCATCGAGGCTATACTTACTGGGCTTTAGAATGACGATTCGAAGTTTTGGAACTGCCATGAAGTACCTCGATCATAGCCCCCTTCAAAGCATCTTGGAAGCATGGCGCGATTCTGGAGTAATATTGGTGCGCATTTATTGACTTTTTTTGAGAAGGAGAATGGAAATGAAGTGGACCATTGGAAGAGGTTTTCTGTGGATCTGGACGACGATTGCAATGACAGCTATGGCCTTTGCGGCCGTCCAGGAAGTCAAGCTCCCGGAAGGAGCGGGAAAGAAGCTCCTCGAGGACAAGTGCACCGCATGTCACGACCTGTCCCTGGTCACGGAGAAACGCGCTTCCAGAGACGCGTGGGCGGAAACCGTTCAGATGATGAAACTGTCCGGAGCGGACCTGAACGATGCGGAGACCACCACTCTTGTCGACTATCTTGCGGCGAACCTGGGGCCCGCAGGTTCCGCGCCTGCAGCGGCTGGCGGCCTGCCGGCAGGGGACGGAAAGAATATTGTCGAGGGCGCCTGCACATCATGTCACGGCGTGGATTACATCACCGACGCGCACTACTCCAAGGACCAGTGGACCGAAGTTGTCGAACGGATGAAGCTTTCCGGCGCCGCCGTTCAGGACAGCGAGATGCCGGCGCTGGTTGACTACCTGACCAAAAACTTCGGGCCCAGGCAGTAGCTGACGCAATTTGACCATGGCGGGCGGTCACAGACCGCCCGCACAGCCACACTGATCCAGCCTGCCGTTCTGTCAGCGCAATTAATCTTCAGAGGTTTCTCATGCTGCACGAGTACTTGGGGAAATGGCCGAAACTCGGTGAACGTGTCTTCATCGCCGGGGGCGCCCAGATTGTTGGCGATGTGGAAATAGGCGATCACTCCAGCGTGTGGTTCAACTCGGTGCTGCGCGGAGACGTGCATCATGTCCGGATAGGCAGGTACACCAACATCCAGGATGGATCGGTGGGACATGTCATGCGGAACCAGTGTCCCCTGATTCTCCAGGACTACATTACCGTTGGACACGGGTGCATGCTTCACGGTTGCACGATCGAGTCGCACTGCCTGATCGGGATGCGAGCAACGATCATGAACAATGCGACGATCGGCGCGTACTCGATTGTCGGCGCCGGCGCCCTCGTGACAGAAGACACGATCGTTCCCCCACGCAGCCTTATCACGGGGATGCCTGCCAAAGTGAAACGCGAACTCACCGACAAAGAGGTGGCCTGGATCGATGAGTTTGCCCAGAGATACTACGAGTACAAAGAAACTTATCTAAAAATGAAAGGCGACCTGGTTTAGAACCAACATCATGGAGACTCTTAAGCGCACTCATTCATGCGGCGAATCGACATCGTCCAACTCAGGACAAACCATTTTGTTAATGGGATGGGTCGATCGCCGGCGAGATCATGGAAACCTCATTTTTGTCGATATGCGCGACCGCGAGGGCATCACCCAGGTTGTATTCGATCCTGAGCGCAGCTCCGACGCCCACCAGCTTGCCAAATCGCTTCGCTCCGAGTTTGTCATCGGGGTGAGGGGAGCGGTCCGCGTCCGTGGGCAGGGCCTGACGAATTCCAACTTGAAGACCGGCGAAATCGAGGTAGGTGCGCAGGAACTCTGGATCTTCAACGAAGCCAAGACGACGCCATTCCCGATCGAAGACGACGCCACCACATCCGAGGAAGTGCGCCTCAAGTATCGTTATCTCGACCTGCGGCGCCCCAGGATGCAGGAAACGTTCCGGGTTCGGCATCGCATCTGCATGGCCATCCGCAGCTACATGGACAAGCAGGGATTCTGGGAAGTCGAGACGCCCATCCTCACAAAGTCCACACCGGAAGGCGCCCGCGATTACCTCGTGCCGAGCCGGCTGTATCACGGCAGCTTTTATGCATTGCCGCAGTCGCCGCAGCTGTTCAAGCAGATCCTGATGGTCGCCGGATTCGAGAAGTATTTCCAGATCGTGAAGTGCTTCCGCGACGAAGACCTGAGAGCTGACCGCCAGCCGGAGTTCACACAGATCGATATCGAGATGTCGTTCCCGGACATCGACACATTGTTCACGATGATAGAAGGAATGATGGTCGAGGTGTTTGCCTTGAAGGGCATAAACATTCCGACCCCGCTTCCCAGGATGTCTTTCGAAGATGCCATGGAACGCTACGGGAGCGACAAGCCGGATACGCGATTCGAAGTGCACCTGCAGGATTTTACTGAGATTTTCAAAACAGCAGACCCCTGCACATTCCGCGAAATGGTTGATGCCGGTGACACGATTCGAGGGCTCGTGGCTCCAAAGACCGCTTATTCGCGAAAAGCGCTGGACGACATCACCAATTACGTCAAGCAGCTTGGCGGCGCCGGAGTGGCCTGGATCAAACCGGGAGAAGACGCCGTCACGGCGGCGCCTGTCGTTAAGAATGCGGGAGCGGCCGCGATGGAAGCGGTAATCCGGAAAAGTGGAGCCATGGCCGGAGACACGGTCCTGTTGGTGGCCGGTAAGAAAGATGAGGTTCTGAATCTTCTCGGCTCGCTGAGGCTTGAGCTGGCAAGGCGTGAGAACTGGATTCCGGCGGGGAAGTGGAACATGTTCTGGGTTGTGGATTTCCCGCTTCTCGAGTTCGACGCCACCGAGCAGCGATGGGTTTCGCGGCATCATCCGTTTACGTCGCCCGCGGATGCCGACATGGAAATCCTGGAGACCAATCCTGAACAGGTTCGCGCAAAGGCTTACGACCTGGTCTTGAATGGGACCGAAATCGGTGGCGGCTCGATTCGTATTCATCGCAGCGACCTGCAGTCCCGGATCTTCAAGCTTCTGGGCCTGAGCGAGCAGGAGGCCCGTGACAAGTTCGGGTTCTTCCTGGAGGCGCT
>CAMAWS010000058.1 GCA_945861845.1 Candidatus Sulfopaludibacter sp. SbA3
GGAGCTTGGCACGGGGCTGAAGCCCCGCGCCTACAGGTTGAACGGCGGCTTGAAGTGTGGAAGTTTTTCTTCTCGAAGGGAACGGGATTCTCCTCCGTGGAGGAGAATCCCGCCGGGCGTTAGAAGTTCAGACGGGCGCCGACCGTGAATCTTCGGTTGCCGGTTGCTGATGTAATACGGCCGAAGCTGGTGGACTTGATGCTCAGGTTCGCCACCACGGGAGTCGCAAACTGAGGCGTGTTCAACAGGTTCACGATATCCACGCGCAATTCGAAATTCTTCGTTTCCGTAATCTGCACTTGCTTGATCAGATTGGCGTCGAAGCCGAGGACGCGATTACCTTCAATCCAGCGCAGACCCATATTCCCAACCTGCCCAGGAGCAGGATTCGCAAGAAGAAGGTTGCCCTGGGCGTCCGTAATGGCCTTGTTGCTGAACTGGCCATTAAGTGAATTGGCAGTAGTGACACCACCAACCGCCGGGTCGGCGATCTGCTGGATGCCCGGGAAGTACGTCACGCCGTTTGCCAGCTTCGTAACTTGCCCGAAGCTCTTGGGAACATCGCCCGCGATATTCGGAGTCATGAACGTGGTGACCTGATTGACGGACGAGACGGGTGCCAGAATGCTGACCGGCGCTCCCGAAGTCCAACTGAAGATCCCGCCAAGCTGCCACCGTTCAACCAATCGCTGAACGAATCCCGGAGCATTTGCAAAGAGTCCGCGTCCCGCTCCGAACGGCAACTGGTATGTGCCGTTAGTAGTGAACGCATGCGTG
The DNA here is from genome assembly GCA_945861845.1 of Candidatus Sulfopaludibacter sp. SbA3. Lineage (GTDB taxonomy): Bacteria > Acidobacteriota > Terriglobia > 20CM-2-55-15 > 20CM-2-55-15 > CAMBFR01. The sequence continues at coordinate 778 of CAMAWS010000058.1, forward strand.
CGATGGTAACCCAGCACTGATTTGTCCAAGGACCTGTTCCGGTGGTCCCGGAAGTCCTTGGTCGCGTCGTCGTCACTTTCACCAAGCGCCCGGCTCCACGTATATGTGGTCTGACTCGTAAAACCCCGAGCCAGCCGTTTTGTCGCCTGGACCTGCAGGGAGTGGTACGTGGAATTGCCCGGGTTTCCGTGCAGGGTCACAAACTGGAACTGTGGATTCTGCACGAAGAAGTTCACGGGAAACAGCCCGCTATTGTCCAGGAGACCGCCGCCCCTGCCCGTGACGCTTGTGCTGCGGTTCAGGAAATCCGCGAGCTGACCGACGTTGCCGTTTGCGATGAACGAACGAGTATTCGTGTTCGCGCGCAGCGATGCCGATCCCGTCACTGTTGTACCGTTGACCGCGCCTGAGCCCATGTTGAGGCCTCGCAGCATTTGATCGAACATCGGAGCGTTACCTCCGGCGCGTGTAACGTTGAACGCGTCGAGGAACGATTGCCCGCCAGGCAGGGCAGCATTGACGCTGACGGAGTTCTGCGGAACTCCGGACCAGAGCCTCGTGCCTTTGGTTCCAACATACGCAACACTGATCGACAGGTCTCTGGAAATTTCCCGCTGCAACTCTAAGTTGAAATTTTGAACGTAAGGCGCGACGCGGTTGTCGACGCCGGTAGGAATGGTTTCATTCCTGGCGCCGTTCAGTGGGACGGCTTGCAGCGGCGCAAACTGCTGCGGTATGGGCAGTCTCATGTTGGACAGTGAGAGGTAGCTTGAACTCGTAAATGACAGGCCGGAGTTGACCGAACCGCCAAAGGTGCCTGGCAGCGCACGCCCGAATACGGAGGACAAAGCGACCACGCTGAGCGAGCTGCCTGTATAGCTCCAGCCATATCCGGCGCGAATGACGGTCTTATCCTTTCCAAGCCACGGAAGCGACCAGCTCAAACCAAACGAGGGTGCAAAATTGTTGTAGTCGTCGCCCCACATTTGCTTATCGGGATTCGTTGAATTCTTGCCTACAAACTGGACCGTGGTGAGCGAGCCGCAGGCAATTCCGCAGAGACCTTTTTCTCCGCCGATAGGGGCGCCTGCAAGGCCTTTGCCTTCGTATGGCACGCCAAAGAATTCATAATGGACGCCGAGATTCAGCGTCAGGGATGGCCGTACTTTCCAACTATCTTTAACGAACCAGTTGAACTCCGTCGTATGCCAGTCGCGGATCTGTAGTTTCACTCCATCCTTGTATCCGCGGAATACCGTCTCCTTTGGATCTCGGATATCGAAAGCCTCGATGATACTTCCCACCGAGCCCGACAGATCGGTCAGCAGGTTCCGCGCCAACGTCTGGTTGTTGCCGGTCAGACCGGGGATTGCCGTGTTATCGATACCGGTCACCGGCACTCCACCGGCTCCCAGAACCGCGCGCGGCGTGAAATTGGTGTCGCTGCCGGAGCGGGACGTAGCGTAGCGCAGTTCACCACCGAACTTGAACGCGTGCGCGCCTTTCGACCAGCTCAGGTTATCCGCGTAAGTGTAAAGCGGACTGTTGGATTGCCGGGTCTCGGCATTCGAAGCAGTCCATTTCAAGAGGTTCTCGGGAAACAACGTGGAATGAACCAGGTACGGAATCCCGTTGTTCTGCGGCAGAATCTTGTACGCCGTGGCGCCGGGCTCGACAGGGTCGCCTTCATCGAAAAGGGGGCGCCCGACGTAATACGCCGTCCAACTGGCCTGCTTCGTGTTTCGATATCCAACGCGAAGTTCGTTCACAACCGTCGATGACAAAGTGGATACGAGCGACCCATTGAGCAATCGGGGCCATTTATTGTTTGCGCCATCGTATCCACCCGGCCACTGCATGATGCCCGCCTGTGTGGTGTGGTTGAGGCCGCGCTCATAGGTGTAGATAAAACTGGCCTTGTGACTTTCGTTGAAGTTGTGATCGAGCCGCATGTTGAACTGATCGCGGTTCGTGTCGTATCCCTGCCCGTCGGCAAGATCCATCCCGCTGATGCGGCGGGTAAACCGAATTCCGGCCGTGTTCAGGCCATCACCAACCGTGAAATCGTTTGGCTGCGGCATTTTCGACAGGAATGTGTTCTGGATGAAGCCAGTCGGATCGTATCCCGGACGAAATGGATCTCGGTTGAACACGCTGAATTGTTGAACAGCGCCTGTGGCGCTTGCGGGCCTCACCGGATTGCCACTTCGATCGACAGTTGGATTGTTCGAAACCGCGCTGCCGTTGTCGGAGCCCGGGAAAAACCGGAAAATCCCCTGTCGTGCCTCATTCGTCAGCACGGGTCCAACAAAGCTTTGCTTGAAGATGTACCGTTGTTCGTCAATCAAGGCGAAGAAGAATGTCTTGTTCTTGATGATCGGTCCGCCTATCCGGCCTCCAAACTGGTTCCGATTCTCCCAGTCTTTCTGAACACCGTTGAAGTTGTTGAACCAGTTGCTGGCATCGAGGGCGGAATTGCGGTTGGTCCAAAACACGCTGCCGCGGAACTGGTTGGTTCCTGAGCGCGTGGCCATCTGAACCTGACCGGATCCGCGTCCCGCCTCGGCATCTACAGGAGCCGTAATGACGCGAACTTCCTCGACAAGATCGGGACTGACATAAGTGGAGGAAAATGCGCCATGAATGTACCGTCCGTCAGAGACCACGAAGCCGTCTCGCGTCACATTCACTGCGCTGAGCCGGCCGCCGGCAAAAAAACCATCCTTCTCTCCGTCCGTAGGGCCTGCGCCGGCCGTCGACCCGAGCAGATCCATCACATTGCGGCTTCCCAGGGGCAGGTCGCGCACCTTGTCCAGGGAAAGCACGGTACCCACCGAAGACGATGTTGTTGCGATCGCCGTGTCGGCCGATACGGTCACTTCAACCGCCTGTGCCACCGAGCCCACCTGCAGCGTGAAGTTCAGCCGCACCTGCTGTGAAATGCCAAGCGTGACTGCACTGTAAGTCTGGGTCTGGAAACCCGGCAGTTCGGCGCTCACGTTATAGGTTCCAGTCTGGAGACTGGCAAATTGGTAAGCCCCGGATTCATTACTGATTACGGTGGTAACGATCCCGGTTCCCGTATTCGTGGCGGTGACCGATACGCCGGGAATCAATGCTCCCGTGGCGTCGGAAACAGTGCCGCCTACAGTGGCGTTGCTCGTTTGAGCGAACGTGTGAGTAGACACAAGACACAGCAGCGCAAACGCTGCGACCAGCAGTCTTTTCATGATAGACCTCCCCTTATCCCTGAACAGAAACAAGAAACAATCCGAACAAGCTCGACTCTCCAACCGGGGCCGACGGCTTGGCGGCAGACACTTGAGTTGGAATCTTAAACAGTGGGCGCATCATAGCGAAGCAAACCAACCGCGTCAAGAAGGCGAATCACCTTCGCCACCCGGCGATTTTGCCCATCACAAAAGCTGTCAAAAAGGCTAGAGAGATGGGAGTACGGATGCTAAAGTAGAAGGACAACTTACTACTTCGCGGCGTTTGACTGTTGCTGATGAAACGGTTTCTGAGAAGGAGGCTTATGCGTTTGGAAAGAAATACAGGCAGGAGAGCGGCGATTGCGGTCCTGGTGATCGCATTTGGAGTCCTCTCCTTGTCCTTGATTGAACGACCGGAATCGCCTGTTGCACCGGATTCGAATCCGGCCAACAGTATGGGATCCGCTCGATTGGTTTCCGTTCAGGAATTGCCCTCTTACGCCGATACGTGCCTCGAGGCGCCGAACGACGGCGCCAGCGCGATCGCCGCGCTGCAGGAGCAGGCGAGTGGGTCCGGGTTCAGCTTGTATGCCGTGTTGAATCAGACAGTACATGCCGCCCAGAACGGCGGAGCAACCAGCGAAGTAACTCGCATGCCCGTTCGCACGATCAAGGATTCGTATCCGATTTATAGTTCCATTGCGGTCGATCCCGAGCGTGACGAGGTGGTCCTGCAGGACACCAATCACTTCAGCATCAAGGTATTCAACCGGCTGGAAAATACACCTCAAAACATCGAAGCTGCCACGCCAAAACGCGTCATCTTGGGGTCGAAGACTCTTAACGAGTACAACAATGGCCTCTCGATAGACAAGAACGGGGACATCTATTCTGTCGCGATGGACACTGCAGACAGCGTATTTGTGTTCGATGCAGAAGCCAACGGCGACGTGGCCCCAAAGCGCAGGCTGAAAACTCCTCACCGGAATTTCCAGTCGGCGCTCGATGAGGAGAAGGGCGAGATTTTCGTCACAATCCAATACCCGCCCAAGGTCATGGTGTACCGTATGAACGCCAATGGAACCGATGCTCCGCTTCGTATCATCGAAGGACCGAAAACTGAAATTTTCGATGCTCACGGTATCGCTATTGATGTGAAAAGAAAGCTGATGTTCGTCGGCAGCTGGGGCAACGACAGCACCTATACGGTTGCTGGAACGGGCACCTGGCATCCTCCGTCAATTACGGTGTACCCGCTCGACGCAAAAGGCGATGTTGCTCCAATTCGCAAGATTCAGGGCGACCGCACCCAATTGAACTGGATGGGAGGATTCTCCATCGAACCTGTAAGTGGCGATCTGTATGTTGGTAACGACGTCAACAGTTCGATCCTCAGATTCAAAGGAACCGATAACGGCAACGTGGCGCCGATTCAGGTCATTAAGGGGGACAAGACAGGCCTGAACCATCCGGCAAGCGTTTCCGTCGATGCGAAGAACAAGGAAGTCTGGGTTTCCAACATGGGCAACTCCACAGCCTCCGCTTTCTCGCTCACGGCGAACGGAAACGTGGCACCCATACGCACCATCCGCAGCGCACCGGCCGGCCGGGTGTCGTTAAAGTTTGGAAAGCCACAGGCAGTTGCTTACGACAGTAAGCGGGAAGAGTATCTTGTCCCCAACTGAGTGAATACGCCCATCATTGCGGCCTTCGCCAGGTTGGCGAAAGAAGACACTCTCCCGGCAAGAATTATTGAAGGACAGAAGACCCTCATCAGCCGTACGATGCACAACATCTCGTACAACGCAGTAAACGACGAAATCGTTGTGAGCAGCCCTTTCAACCAGGCAATCCTGACATTCCGTGGAGGATCCAGTGGAGAGGCTGTGCCGATCCGATACATCCGTGGACCGAAGACCCAGATCATCGGAAGCGATTATGACGGCAACGACAAGGCATTCGTGGACGGGGACAACGGCGAAATATTGATCCCTGTCGGAACAAATACTTCTCCGTATGAATCCATCCTCGTGTTTGACAGGTTGGCCAACGGCGACGTTGCTCCGAAGCGGGTTCTCAGCGGGCCGGACACGTTGATTCGCGGAACGAAGGCAGGCCATGCAGGCATCGCCATCGACCCAAAACGCGATCTCATGGTTGTGAGAAGCGCCGGCAACGGACCTCTGCTGGTGTTCAATCGGACAGCCAGCGGCAATGCCAAACCGCTGAAAGTCATCGAAGGCCCCAACACTGGAATGGGCGGGGGCGGCGGCCAGATCGGCGTTACGCCGAGCGGCATGATCATCACGGCTTGCGGGGGCGGCGCCATTTGCGCCTGGAGCGTGACCGACAATGGAAACGTTCCTCCGCGTTGGAGAATTCCGGTTCAGAAACTGACAAACGTTGCTCCTTCTGGAGTAGCTTTGAATCCTTTCCACAAGGAAATCATTGTGCCCAGTGGCGCGCGAAACGTCGTTCAGACCTACTACTGGCCTGAAGTATTCGACGACAACGCATCTACGACGAACAATAACTAACAGTCCACATTTCTGACGGACTGCTTCTAGCCGCGAACGACACCATCGTTCGCGGCTAGTTTTGTTTTCTTGAACCTAATCCGGGAGTAGCGATATGAAAATACGAACCTTTCTGTGGCTGGTTTCACTCGGTATTTTGTTATGGGGCTGTTCTTCCGAGGCTCCTCCAACCAAAGCCGAAACGCCTGCCGTCGCAGATATAACTGCCAATCCGGACCAGGCGCTGATCGAAGAACTCGTCCTCATCAATCGAATGCTTTCCTCGAAAGAGATGGCCGTTCTGGGCGCGTTTGGGCACGTCAGCGCCCGAAGCAGAACAAATCCGGATCGTTATTTCATCTCTGCTGCCGTATCTCCCGGACTTGTTACAGCGAATGACATTGACGAAAGCGATCTCGATGGCGCACCAGCGGCGGGCAGTTCCACGGACCTGCTCGACGAACGATTCATTCATGGCGAGATCTAAAGGCACGGCCGGATATCATGGCCGTGGTTCATGCCCACACACCGGAACTCCGGACTTTCGGACAGAGTTCGGTAAAATTGTGCCCCGTGCTGAATAGCGCTCTTTTCATCGGCGATGGACTGCCGATTTATGACATTACGAAGTTCACAGGCGGAGCGCCGTCGCCGGTTTCGTGCGTGGCCTGCATCAGCACTCCGCAACTGGGCAAGGCTCTGGCAATGGTGATGGGAGCGAAGGACGGCTCACTGCTGCTCGATCACGGTATCGCGCTGGGCGCACCCTCGGTGCGCGCGCTGGTGAGCCGCGCGTACGCTCTCAAGGTCAACGCAGCGATTCAGCAAATCGCTATTTCACTCGGTGGCACGGTCAGTTCATTTGATGGAACGGGTAAGGCTTCAACTCCTGCGGCATATCCGGAATGGGACTACTGGAAGCATGCGGTGCTGGGGTCTTGGGACATCAACTCCATACCAAAAACTGCCAACGGTCTGTCAATAACGCCCCGCTAAAGAATAAGGGAGACAGACTCCGAATTCCTGAACTACGGAATTTGGAGTCTGTCTCCCTTATTCTTTCTTCGTCTCTAGAACACGTACTTCAAAGCAATCTGCATGATGCGCTCAGTCGTTCCGCCGCTCTGGATCCGGCCGAAGTTCGAATCGGTTAGCACCGTAATCGGATTCCCCGGATTTAGATGGTTCGGCGCGTTGAACGCCTCGGCTCGAAACTCAACCGACTGGCCTTCCGTGACGCGGAACGTTCGAACCACGCCCATATCGATCCGGATGGTTCCGGGACCACTGATATTGGCTCGGCCCAAATTCCCGTACGTACCGGTTGCCGGTTGCGCGAACGCTGCCGGATTCAGCCAGCTGTTCTTGGATTTATCTGCCGTGTAAGGCGAGGCAAGTACCTGGTTTGGCCACTGATCAAGCGTGCCCGACAATGCATTGTCCAGACCAGAAGTCACGGTCAACTGCGCTCCAGACAGTACGCGGACGATTCCCGAAAGTCTCCAGCCGGTTCCAAGCACCCGCATGGCTGTGTTGGAAAAGGTCGGCGTCTCGTAGACCGTCGACATATTCAAATTGTGGCGGCGATCGAGTTCGCAATTACCCTTATTCACGCCACGGCGATCGGCAGTATAGGAACCGGCGGTCTGAATGACGTCGGAATACCCCTGATCGATACAGTGGGACAAGGTGTAATTCCCCTGTACGGTAATGCCTCGTGTACGTCGCCTCTGAACGGAAAGAACCAACCCGTTGTAGCTTCGCGTTCCGCCGTCATTTACTTCAACGATGTTGCTGAAGAACTGTCCCTTGGCCGGATTGGCCAGAGACAATACGCGGCGCTGGTTGGTATTGGCGAGTGTGCTGGCGCCCGGTATGTAGACGGCCGGATTCGCCTCAATTCCCACCAACTGATGAACCACCTGGCTGCCGATATAGTTCCCCGCCACGAGCCAGTCCGCTCCGAGTTGTTTCTGGATATTCAAATTCCACTGACTGATATACGAGCTTTTTAGATCCTGAGGAAGAACAGTGTAAACAGCCGCTGTTGGGAAAACCACGTTTGCGCTGATTGGAATCGGGAGAGGATTTCCTCCCGGATACCCCTGCCACGGATCGTCAAAACCACCGATCGGATTTGCTATCGAAATAATGCCGCCTCGCGGCGGCGAATTCCGGAGTCCGCCAAAACCGTTCAAGTGCGGATAGTCAAAAAATATCCCGTAAGCCGCGCGAACAACCGTCAGGCCATTGCCCTTTGGATCCCAGGCGAATCCCACGCGGGGAGCAAAGTGCATCCAGCGGGTTTCATTGAGCCCGGTTCCGACATCGGCAACCCCCGGATCACCCGGAAACAGTATGCCGGCCGGTGCGTTCTTGAACACGGTGCTTCGAAGACCCTGATCGAACCAATCCCTCCCGAAGCGGGCGGATTTGGCCCTTGCATCGAACGGCCAGGAGAACGGTTCCCAGCGGAGGCCGGCATTCAATGTCAGCCTGGAGTTCGCCTTCCAGGTGTCCTGCGCATAAAGACCGGTGTAGTTCTGCCGGAGGTATTGCGCTGCAACCTGGTCCTGCGACCAGTTGTTCGGCTTGCCGATCATGAAATCACCCAAGCCCAGCCCGGAATTGGAAGCGTTGAACTGCATGCGGCCAGCGGTCCATGTACTGGAGATATAATTCATGTTCGAGTGGATGAAATTCACTCCCAGCCCGAACTGGTGCGCTCCGCGGATCACGCTCAAATCGTCGACAAACTGAAAAGTGGTCGTGTTTGTCAGGCCGGGGGAACTCATGTTGATACTGAAGCCGCCCGAAATGGTCAGCCTCATGAACTTCTTCATTCCTTCAGGGAAATAGAGACCCTTTACTCCCAGGTCGGTGTAGTTGGTGAAGTCCCGCAGCAGGTTCTTGTCGTTGACGCTGCGAACCAAAGTTCCCCGGAAAGAATTCACGGTGCTGGGGTTCAGCGAATAGGTGTCGCTCAGAACCAACGAATGGAAATTCCGCACATAGTCCGGAATACTGAGCGAAAGCAGGTTCTTCCCATCGTAATCGTTCGGGGTTTCCATGGCTCCGCCCTCATAACGCCCGAACACAGAATGCTTTTCGCTCCATTGGTAGTCCATCCTCCCAATAGTCATGGTCTCGTTGGCGTTCTCCCGGCGGCCGAAAACAACCTGTCCGCATGGATCGGCCGTGGAGGGAAGCAGCTTTGTGAGATTCATGGAAGCATTCGAGAACAATGCAGGGCTGATCCGATTGTTAACAAACGGCGCTCTCAGGGCGACCTGCCGGCCGTTGTTGCAAGCTGGCGAAGTGACAGTCGTCCAGTCCCCGGCAAGCATCTGTGCCGTTGGAACATAACTGACAACGTTATTCGGCTCGGATCGTTGCAGCGTCCTTTGGTGACCCGCAAAGAAGAAGAGTTTATTCCTGACGATCGGCCCGCCTATGACACCGCCGAACTGATTGCGCTTGAGTCCGTCCTTGACGTGCGTGTACCCGCTGGCCGCATTGAACACCTTGTTCCGCACGAATTCAAACAGGCTGCCATGGAACTGGTTGGTTCCCGATTTCGTGACCGCGTTTATAGCGCCTGCCGAGTGCTGCCCGTACTGGGCAGGGACGGCGCTGGTTTCCACCTTGAACTCCTGCAGCGCATCCGGAAACGGCAGCGGCAGGTTGAGATTGCTGTAGGGATCGTTGTGCGTGCCTCCGTCCAACATGTACGTCAGGCCGTTCTGCAGTCCGCCACCAACGGAAATGCTATCTGTCGGCCAGGTTCTCGGCGTAGCCTGAACTCCACCTCCGACAGCGGCGCCCGAAAGAATGATCAACTCGGTGACCTGGCGCGCATTGAGCGGCAGCTCGAGCACGCGTACGTTGTCGATCAACTGGCCGACACCGGTGCTGCGGGTTTCGACCAGGGCGGCGTCCGCTTGAACCTCGATGGTTTCGGAAACCTGACCAACGGCGAGCTGGACGTTAATGACCGGATTGGCGCCTACCGCGAGCACGATACCGGTTTGCGAATACGTCCGGAATCCCGGAAGGGACGCTTCCAGACGATAAGGACCGATCGGCAGGTTTGGGAACGTGTACGAGCCCGTTTCATTGGTAACCACGGCGCGCATCAGGCCCGTGTCGGTCTGCATCACCGTTACTTCAACTCCCGGCAGAATTGCGCCGCTCTGATCCGTCACCGCACCGCTGATCTGCGCCGTTGACTGTGCCCAGGCAACGGTCGCGACCAAACACAAACATCCCACGACCAAACTAACGCAAATGCCGCGTTTCATTATGTTTCCTCCAAGTTCCGAAATTCGGACAACCTTCATGGTTCAGAAAATCCAACCCTTGAATCGTTTAGATTGAGCGAAGTAGATAACGAGCGAGTGACGGCTGTCAAGACACGCCGGGCATTTTTTCTTGCTGACGGCCGATGACTAACCGTAATGTGACAGGCTTGGAACCGAATTAGGAAAGGACATGGAGAATGCATGGTAATCGGATAAGTCTATTAGTAGTTATCGCGACAGCGGCTGTAGTTCTGTCGCCCCTGAAGATCCCCGTTGCTGCTGCCCAGGCCGCGCAACCCCTGCCAGCAGTCCCGCGGCTTTCAGATGG
>CAMAWS010000059.1 GCA_945861845.1 Candidatus Sulfopaludibacter sp. SbA3
TTCCGACATCGGCAGGAAGGCCGAGATCATTCTGCTCGATGCCTCCGGCCAGGTGATCGACTCACTACCCACCACACTTGGAGCATGATCCTATGAGCCAACACCTAGACCCCATCGACACGATTGCCGCGAAAGCGTTTGAAGGCTACGTGGTGCGCAAAGATCTGGTGCGCAAATTCAAGGGGCAATATCCAGTTCCAACCTACGTTGCTGAGTTTCTTCTGGGCCGCTACTGCGCCTCGGTGGACGACCAGGAAATTGCCGAAGGCCTGAAGATTGTCGAGCGTCAACTGGGTGAAAAGACGATTCGCGCCGGCGAACACGAACTGTTCAAGGCCCGTGCCAAGGAAAAGGGACATGTAAAACTGATCGACATTATCACCGCGCGATTGGATGCCGGAACCGATTCGTTCCTAGCCACCTTGCCGAGCCTGCAACTGAAAGACGTACGCATCAGCGAAGAGATGGTCCATGCCAATGAACGAATGTTGACGGGCGGTTTTTATGCGGAAGTCGAACTCGCCTACGACCCGACAATTGCCCAGGAGAAGAATGGCCGGCCGTTTGGTATTGATTCGCTTCGCGAGATCCAGTTGTCGAAGAGGGAAGTGCTGCCAGCGCTCTACCAGGGCCGCGAAAGGTTTGCGACTGAAGAGTGGCGGGATTTCCTGATTCGGAGCATCGGGATGGAACCGGAACAGCTCAAGCCGCGCGCTCGAGATATGGTGCTTATGCGCATGGTTCCGTTCGTCGAGCGCAACTACAACATGGTGGAGCTTGGCCCGCGAGGCACCGGCAAGAGCCACCTGTTCCAGCAAGTCTCGCCATATGCCCACCTGATCTCGGGGGGCAAAGCGACAGTCGCCCGCATGTTCGTCAATAACGCAAATGGTCAGCGCGGGCTGGTCTGCCAGTATGACGTGATCTGCTTCGATGAAATCTCCGGCGTTTCCTTCGATCAGAAGGATGGCGTGAACATTATGAAGGGCTACATGGAGTCCGGGGAGTTCAGCCGCGGGAAGGAGAGCATCCGCGCGGATGGCGGCGTGGTGATGGTGGGCAACTTTGAAGTGGACGTGCAACACCAGCAACGGGTGGGGCATCTTTTCGGCCCATTGCCCCCCGAGATGCGTAACGACACCGCTTTCATGGATCGCATCCATGCCTACCTGCCTGGCTGGGATTTGCCGAAAGTAAGCCGTGATCTGCTGACCAATCACTTCGGTCTCGTCAGCGACTTCCTGTCTGAATGTTGGAACCAGTTGCGTCGCCAGAGCCGGCAGAACCTTTTCCAGGGACGGATTCACCTGGGGGGCGCCCTGAGCGGCCGTGACACGACTGGCGTGCAGAAAACCGTCAGCGGCCTCATCAAGCTGATGTCACCGAACCCCGATACTCCGGTTCCGGACGAGTTACTGGAGTGGGCGTTGCGGCTCGCACTGGAGTGCCGTCGGCGGGTCAAGGAACAGCAGAAGCGCATCGGTTCCGCCGAGTTTCGCAACACCCAGTTCAGCTACTCGATGGGCGAGGACGGGGTCGAGAAGTTTGTGGCCACGCCCGAACTCTATAGCGAGAACAGTATCAGCAGCGATCCACTACCACCGGGACAGGCATGGGTTATTGCCCCCGGCGGCGGTGACGAAAATCCGGGATTGTATCGGGTGGATATCACGGAAGGCCCGGGCAGCGGCGTGAAGATCCTGAACCAACCGGCCCCACCGCCTTTCAAGGAAAGTGTCCGGTGCGCCGAGCAGAACCTCTATGTGCGATCGAGTGAGCTCGTCGGAGACCGAGACCCTCGCCAGCATGAGTTCTCGGTTCAACTACGGGCGTTTGACAGCGCGAAGAGCGGCTCCGGGGTTGGCGTCGCTGTGCTCGTGGCTCTGTGCTCATCACTACTCCAGAAGAGCATCAAGGGCGGTCTCGCTGTCACCGGCGGTCTAAACCTGGGCGGGTCCATCGAAACGATCTTCAACCCCGTCTCCGTCGTTGAAATTGCCATCGAGAAAGGCGCAGACAGCATCTTGATGCCGATCAACAGCCGGCGGCAATTGAACGAGCTTCCCGACGATCTGGCGGCCAGGATCACCATCCACTACTACCTCGATGCACGCGATGCGTTGCTGAAGGCGTTGGCAATCTAGTCGACCGTATCAACGATATCCGCAACACCGAGGATTGCGCCTCGAACGAGATCTTCTTCAGAGGGAAATTTGATGCCGCGCGGTATTTTCGCATCCCGGTCGCGGTTGAACCCACCATGGAGCGAAATCGTGCCGAGAAGAAAGCCCACCGCTGAAGACGATGACGTTCTGATCAACGTCCAACGTGCGGCCCAGCCTGAGGACGACCAATTGACTGGTTGCAACCGGATCTATAGGATTGGCCACGGGAGTTATAGCCACGCTCCGAAGGACGGCCATGCCCGCAAAGAAAAAAGACCACGACAAACCGGTCACCGGCGCAGCCTTGATCCGTAGGCCGCTCAAAGAACATTTGCATCCGCGAAACCGTTTTCGTGCCGGTTACGACTTCCGGCTGCTCATCGCGGGCAGCCCGGCATTGGCCGCGTTCGTGGCGCCGAATGCGTATGGGGATGAGTCCATCGACTTTGCGAACCCTGAGGCGGTGAAGGCGCTCAACCAGGCGCTGCTCAAGCACGCCTATGGCCTGCAAAACTGGGACACGCCGCGAGGCTATCTCTGCCCGCCGATCCCCGGGAGGAGTGACTATATTCATCATCTGGCGGACCTGCTCAGTGGAGGAGATGACGCCGCGATTCCACGGGGCCGATCGGTCAGGGTGATCGACATCGGGATGGGTGCGAACTGCATTTACCCGCTGATCGGCGTGAGCGAGTACGGCTGGCGCTTTGTGGGCTCGGAAATTGATCCGGTGGCTTTGCGGTGCGCCAGGGCGCTGGTGGCTGCCAACCGTGCGGTGGCTGGCCTGATCGAGTGCCGGATGCAGATGTCGCCGGACGAGTGTTTCAAGGGCGTGATCAAACCCGGCGAGGTCTTCGATCTCTCGATGTGCAATCCGCCTTTCCATGCCTCGGCCGCGGAGGCCGCTGCCGGCAACCGGCGAAAGCTGCACCACCTGGGTGGCAGTAAGGCCTCGGCGGCATTCTTGAACTTTGGAGGCAAGGCCGGCGAACTGTGGTGCCACGGGGGCGAACTGGCTTTTGTGCGGCGCATGATCACGCAGAGCACGGAGCTGCCCCGCCGGTTCCGATGGTTCACAACCCTGGTCTCGAAGAGCGAGCATCTCGCGCGCCTGCGTGAATCGGTGCGGGAAGTGAAGGCGGCTGACGTGAAGATCATCGAGATGGCGCAGGGGCAGAAGAAGAGCCGCATCCTGGCTTGGACTTTCATGGGAGTAAATGAACAGCGGGCGTTTAGTTCTTACAGAGACGCATCCAAATCGAGCCGCGGAGCGGCGGCATTGTTTTAGCCCACGGCGGCAGCCGTGGGACCACAGAACCCAAATAGACGCCAGCCAACGCGATTCTCGCCTTGTGCCGCCCCGCTGGGGCTGATTTGAAAACAACGCGTACCCACGGCTGCCGCCGTGGGCTAAAGCAATGCCGCCGCTCCGCGGCTCAAAAAGGTCGCGCCTTTCGGCGCAACGTTCGAAACAAATTGTCCTACGATTTCTGGAGTAGCGGCCGAAGCGTTCGGATGTCCTTGACGGTTTCGATGGTGAGGAGCGTTTCGATCAGCTTCTCGGCGGTTGCGGCGCCGAGCACCGGGGCGATGAGATCCCTGGCCTTGTCAACCACCTCGACTCGGGGCATGGGGTTGCGTACCGTCCCCCGAACCGCCTCTACCTGCTCTGAAAGCTGCGTTCCGTCAGAGAGCGTAATTTCGACGATCGCCACGCGAACCGGCAGAAGCCGATTGAGCGCGGTGTCGGCCACGTACTTCACCTTGCTCCGCTGGCGAAGCACTTCGGCGTCCTGCATGCGTGCCTTGTCGTGCGCGGCATGGAAGGAGGCCGTCTTGTCGATCAGCATCACGGCCACCATGTGCTGAAGGCAGATGTCCGGAATATCGCGGTTGTCCACGACGGCGCCAACCGACGGGGCCAGGCGAACGGCGACGCTCCTGACATCGTTCGCGTCGAACGGGCGCTTGCGCCGGATGTTTTCGATCGCGTCGAGCGGCGCCTGTATGGGCGTGCCGACCGTCCACTTCTTGATATCCGTGTTGACGATTTCGTAACGCTCGCCAAGCTTGTCGATCAATAGTGCGGGATCGACCTTGGGTGCGTTGACCCGAAAGAAGTTGTCCTCACCCGAGAACACATCGTCAACGCCATTCCAGCCCGAGCGGACCAGCAGTGCTGCGGTGACGCCGTTGCGTGCCGGCATGCCGGCGAAGACGAATCCCTTCTCGATGTGATCCGTGTCGCGGCCCCACACCGCATATCCTCCCGTCTGCTGCGACGCGTAATCGAGCAGCCAGCGCATTTCCTGGGCGGTCAGCCCGGAAATACATCCTGCAGCCGCCGCCGATCCGAAATTTCCGGCATACGAGTGCGTGCTCCGGCGGGTTTCGTCCCTGAAGGCGGGGCCGCCGAGCGTCATGGTGAGCCGGCAGCCCACGTCGTAGCCAAGGGTCACGGCGCGCAGGTAGTGTTCGCCGGTTGCGCCCAGATCTTCCGCGAGTGCAAGGGCTGCGGGTACGATCGAGGCGCCCGGATGGGATTGTGACAGTCCGTGCGAGTCGTCCGTTTCGTCCGAATGCGCGAGGAGCCCGTTGACGAGTGCGGCATCCATCGGTCCGGTCAGGATGCTCGATCCCACGACCGTGGCGGCAGGGCGCCCCGCCTGCGCGCGTGCCAGCGCCAACGCGGCCCGGCCCGGCGGCAGTTCAGAGCCGGATATCATCGCGGCAAACGTGTCGAGGATGTGGTGCTTGGCTTTCTCCACGACTTCGGCAGGCAGCCCGCGGTCCTTTGCAGCGGCCATGTAGCCGCTGAGTCCCGCCATTACTGGACTGACGGTTTGCGCTCGAAGCCTAATCGACGGCAGCATGGCCGACCACAGGACGAGTGAGCCGCGCTGCAGCAGTTCGCGGCGGGAAATTCGCGTGGAAGAAGGAATTGTCATGATGAAGCGTGATCTTGCCCGAGCCGTCCGGCATTGTCAACCTGGGCTGGATGAACCCGTTTTCGGTCTACCGGTGGGCGCGGGGCTTTAGCCCCAGTGCCAGGATCAAACAGGAATTTTCTGGAACTTTGCACGGGGCTAAAGCCCCGCGCCCACAGCTTGCGATCCGCCTAGGACCCAACCTTGAGGACAGCCAGGAAAGCTTCCTGCGGGATATCGACCTTACCCACGCGCTTCATGCGCCTCTTGCCTTCCTTCTGCTTTTCGAGAAGTTTACGCTTTCGCGAAATGTCGCCGCCATAGCACTTGGCGATCACATTCTTGCGTATGGCTGAAATCGTCTCACGGGCTATGACGCGGTTGCCGATTGATGCCTGAATCGCGACTTCGAACATCTGGCGCGGAATCAGCTCTCGCATTTTTTCAGTGAGGGCCTTCCCGCGCGCGAATGAAGAATCGCGGTGAACGATCCAGGAGAGGGCATCGACCGGCTCGCCGCTGACGAGGATGTCGAGTTTGACGAGGTCCGCCGCCCGGTAGCCCGAAACGTGATAGTCAAACGAAGCATACCCTCGCGACACGGATTTCAGCCTGTCGTAGAAGTCGAGCACGATTTCATTGAGAGGCATCTCATAGGTGAAGAGGACGCGCCCCTGCGCAACGTATTCGAACCCCTTCTGGATCCCTCGTTTATCTTCGACAAGCTTAAGGATCTGCCCGACGAATTCATCGGACGACATGATTAATGCCGTGATAATCGGTTCTTCAATTTGCGCTATGAACTGCGCTTCAGGAAACTTCGTCGGGTTGTCGATCTCAATGACCTCGCCTGTGGTTTTCGTTATCCGGTAGCGCACTCCGGGCGCTGTCGTGATGAGCGAGAGCTGGAATTCGCGCTCGAGGCGCTCCTGGATGATTTCCATGTGAAGCAGGCCCAGGAACCCGCATCGGAAACCGAAGCCAAGCGCGGTTGAAGTCTCGGGCTCGTAGAAGAACGACGAGTCGTTGAGGCGCAGCTTTTCCAGAGCGTCCCGAAGTCCCTCGTATTGGTTTGGCTCAACCGTATACAGGCCGGCGAAGACCATCGGCTTGATTTCCTGGAAACCGGGAAATGCCGCAGCAGTAGGCCTGTCATGTTCTGTAATCGTATCGCCGATCTTCGTATCGGCGACGACCTTGATGTTGGCGATCACGTAGCCGACTTCTCCAGCCTCGAGTTGATCGACCTCTTTCAATTTAGGCGTGAGGACTCCAACGCCGTCCACCTGGTAAACCTGGCCTAGCGCCATGAGCCGGATCTTCATGCCCTTGCGAAGGTGACCATCGATCAGGCGAACCAGGATAATCACTCCGCGATACTGGTCGAACCAGGAATCAAAAAGCAGGGCCTTGAGTGGGGCGTCGGGATCGCCCTTGGGTGGGGGAATCCGCTTCACAATCGCCTCGAGCACTTCATCTACGCCCTGGCCATATTTGGCGCTGATCAGGAGAGCGTCCTCCGGATCCATGCCAATAATGGTATTCAACTGTTCGCGCACGCGGTCGAGTTCCGCGCCGGGCAGGTCGATCTTGTTGATGATCGGGACGATGTCGAGCTTATGGTCCAGTGCGAGATACGTATTTGCCAGCGTCTGAGCCTCGACGCCTTGCGATGCGTCCACAACCAGCAGCGCGCCTTCGCACGCGGCAAGACTGCGGGAGACCTCATAGCTGAAATCCACGTGGCCGGGCGTATCGATGAGATTAAGAATATAGTCTTCGCCGTTTCGTGCGTGGTAGTTCAGCCGCACAGCCTTGGCCTTGATCGTGATGCCACGCTCGCGCTCGAGGTCCATGTCGTCGAGCACCTGCGCGGACATTTCGCGCTTGGTGAGCGCGCCGGTCATTTCAAGCAATCGATCGGCCAGTGTGGACTTGCCGTGATCGATATGCGCGATGATGGAAAAATTACGAATGTGAGATAAAGGCATATTTCAATTCAGCCGGTCGCGGGCCAGCATAGCCGCCCCGATTACGCCCGCTTCAGGCCAGAGCTTTGATTGTACTATCGCGCAGTGGTCAAAAGAGGGACCGAACGCGCATTTCCGCGCTTCCCGGCGCGCCGGCGCGAGCAGCAGGCCGCCACTGGCCATAACCCCTCCGCCAATGGCAATCATGTCCGGATTAAATAAATTGATGAGATTCGAACACGCAATTCCAAGATATTTACCCGTTTCCTCGAAGACTTCCAGCGCCCCGCGGTCGCCGCGGCGCGCGGCCTCGAATACCGCTTCGGACGTGCTTGGAGCATCAATCATTTTCTCACGCGCGGTGATCAGGATTCCCGTGGCGGACACGATGGTTTCAACACAGCCGCGGCTGCCGCAGGTGCAGGGGCGTCCATCTGGCTGTACCACGGTGTGTCCAAATTCAGCGGCATAGCCCAGGGCGCCTTCGAATACCTTGCCGTCGAGGATGAAACCCGATCCCAGGCCCGTCCCTACCGTTAAATGGACCATGTGCCGCGTGCCCTGGCCTGCCCCAATAAGAAACTCGCCATACGCGGCGGCATTCGCATCGTTTTGAGTAATCACTGGCACCTTGAGCTGGTCGGCCAACTCCGCCTCCAGGCTGACTTTCGTCAGGCAGGGAATGTTCGGTGATGTTTCAATTGTGCGTGTCTTTGAAGAACGCAGTCCGGGTACTCCGATGCCGACAGCCCCGATTCGAACGCTCTTTTGAAAGCCGCGAATCAGGCCGGTTAGCGTTGAAAGAAAGGCGTCCAGGTCATTGGCGACTGTCTGTATCCGGCCAGACTCGAGTATCCGGCCAGCGTCGTCGACGACGCCGGCTTTGATCGCCGTTCCCCCAATGTCGACGCCAATGTAGTACATAAACGATTCAATATAGCACGTGGCGGTACTTCCGATTTTGGGTCAGGCGGGCAGCGGCACGCTGTGGGCGCCGGGCTTCAGCCCCGTGAAAAATTCCAGGAGATTTCTGTTTGATCCTGGCACGGGGCTGAAGCCCCGCGCCCACAGGTAGATTGAAAACGTCTACCGCGCCTGTCCCCGTACCCAGGCGGCCAGGGCCTGCCATTCCGGGTCGTCGCGCGAGACCCAGTGCTTGCCACCTGGGTGAAACGGGTCCCCACCGGCTTCGGCTGCGAGCGGCATCATTAAAAGCCTGCTGGCCAGCGGATCTCCGGAAACGACAAGGCGCTGCACAGCATCAAAGTTGCGGCGCGATTCTTCGTCGTTCCATGCGGTTCTCCCGGGAGGAAGCTTCTGCAACCTGAAGTTCGTGGTTTGCGAATGGCAGATCGAGCAGCGGGCCAGGCCTTCGCGTTTGGTGGTAAAGATCGGCTGAATGCGCGTTCTGAATACCTCGAAGTCGAGCGTGGCGGCCGCGGCAGAATTCGCTGTGGTTGCGGAGCCTGTCCGTACCCAGGCCGCAAGGGTTTGCCACTCGGGATCGGCCTGCGACTGCCAGTGTTTGCCGCCACCGTGAATGGGATCGCCTCCGGCTTCGGGCGCCAGCGGGTGCAGAAGAAGCTTGCTCTTGAGCGGATCGCCCGGCACGACAAGCTGTGTTACAGCCTCGAAGTTGAGGCGGGATTGTTCCTCGGTCCACGCCGGCTTATCGCCCGACACCGGCTGCAGCCGCAAACGGCTGACCACTTTCGTGTGACACATGAAACACGAGCCGCCCGGGCCATTGTTGGGCCGCATCCTGAGGAAAATCGGTTCCACCTGGGTTTTGTAAGTCTGGAAGTCCAGGGACTGTGCCGCCGCGGACGTTGTCTGCAGCAATGCGATGGTCAACACGAGAAGTGCGCGTTTCATGAGTGGGCTTTATATCGCCGCATTCCGAAGCCGTCAAGCAAGTTGCAGTGGCAACATGCAATGGCGGGCGTCCCGCACAGCCGAGTTGTTGACTTCGATTCAACGTGCGAATACAGTGGCGCGGGAGGATGCGATGAGAACGAGACTGCTTCTGGCTATGGGTCTACTGGTGTTGCCGTTCACGGCGGGCATGGGTCAGGTCCGCATTATTCAAACGAATTCCGCGGGCGATAACATTCACCTGATCGATCCGGCGACAAACAAGGTAGTTGCCGAGATCAAAGGGATCGAGGTGAACCACGGCGCAGCAGCCGCTCCGGATGGAAGCCGTATATACGTGACCAATGAAGCGGACCACACGCTGGACGTCGTGGATGGGAAAACCCTCGGCGTGATCAAGAAGATCAATCTCGGCGGCCGCCCCAATAACCTGTCGATCGGCAATGACGGACGGCGAGTCTATGTTGCCATCAGGGAAGCTCCCGGAACAGTCGACGTAATCGACACGGTTTCACTAGTGAAGGCGAAATCGCTTTCAACTCCCGGGGCCGTGCACAACACCTTCGTTACGCCCGATGGGAAATACATGATCGCCGGCTCCATCGACGGTCGAAGCCTGACGGTTTTCGATGCGAAGACCGAGAACGCGGAGTGGTCGTTGTACTTCGATGCGGGTGTGCGGCCAATCGCATTCGAGCCGAATTCCAACGGCTCCACCCGGCGCATGTTCGTGCAGATCTCGGACTATCACGGTTTCTACATCGTTGACTTCGAGAAGAGGAAGGAAGTCGGCCGTGTCGTACTGCCCGATTTGCCGCCCGCCCAAAGGCATCTCGACGGGCTGCAGGGTTCTCCATCCCACGGCATCGGTGTTGCGCCCGATGGTAAGACGCTCTGGGTGAACAGCAAGATGAACAGCTACGTCTATGCCTACTCTTTGCCGGATCTGAAGCTCCTGGGCGGAGTCCACGTGGGAGACCATCCCGACTGGCTGACGTTCACGCCCGATAGCAAAAGAATCTACGTCGCCAACGCCGGATCCAATTCGACATCCGCCATCGATATCGCGACTCGAAAAGAAGTGGCGCGCATCCCGGTCGGACAAATTCCGAAACGGATCGTCACTGCAGTATTCAAGTAGGACAGCGAGGTTCATGCCGCGGTTAGGGCCATGGCTCGGAGCTATTATCGGTTGCGTCCTTCTGGCGCCCATGTCCGGTTCGGCTCAGGCCCCGAGAATACTGGGACAAATGGCATCGGATTTCGACGGCGACGGAAAAGCGGAGCTCACCCTTTATCGACCTTCTACCGGGCAGTGGTTGCTCCAGAAATCGAGCACCAATTTCACAACATCCGTCTCCTACCCGTGGGGCCTGAGCACAGACATTCCGGCGCCGGGAGATTTTGATGGCGACGGCAAGGCGGACATCGCCGTGTATCGACCCTCAAATGGGTTCTGGTACATCCAGCTGTCGAGCACCGGTAACACAACGTCGGTCTCCTACCGGTGGGGCGCGGGCACCGACATTCCGGTGCCGGCAGACTACGATGGCGACGGCAAGACGGACCTGGCGGGGTACCGGCCCTCCACCGGCACCTGGAACATCCTGTGGTCGAGCAGTAACTACAAGCTGTTCGATTCCTTCCGGTGGGGGCTCAGCACCGATCATCCTGAGCCGGGCGATTACGACGGTGACGGCAAGGCAGATATCGCAACCTATCGGCCGTCCACCGGGGTCTGGTACATCCTGAAGTCGAGCGCCAGCTTCGCACTGTCCGCCGCGTATACGTTGGGTCTCCGAACCGACATCCCGGTGCCAGCGGACTACGATGGTGATGGCAAAACGGATGTTGCCGTGTTTCGCCGGTCCACCGGGGCCTGGTGGATACTGCCATCGAGCCGGGATTTCACGGCGCCCTTCTCGTACGCGTGGGGGCTGGGCACCGATACCCCGGTGCCTGCGGATTTTGACGGGGACCGCAAGGCCGACATCGCGACATACCAACCGGAAACGGGGATATGGTCCATCCTGAAATCGAGTACGAACTTCACCGCGTCCGACTCGTACAACTTTGGCCTGAATACGGACATCCCGATGAACGCAGCCGCTCTCCCCGCCGATCCAACGCGCGATGGCGATTACGATGGCGACGGGAAGACCGAT
>CAMAWS010000060.1 GCA_945861845.1 Candidatus Sulfopaludibacter sp. SbA3
GCCCAGCGCATCAAGAGAGGTCCGATCCCGGTGGATGAATCGCTGGGGATTGCCGCGCAGATGGCCGACGCGCTGGAGGCGGCGCACGAAAAAGGAGTCATCCATCGGGATTTGAAGCCGGCGAATGTGAAGGTGACGCCGGAAGGGAAAGTAAAGGTGCTGGATTTCGGACTGGCGAAGGCGTTCGAGGTGGAACCATCGAATGCGAGTCTTTCGCAATCTCCAACATTGAGCCTGGCGGCGACGAATGCGGGAGTGATTTTGGGAACGGCGGCATACATGAGTCCGGAGCAGGCGAGAGGAAAAGAGGTCGACAGACGAACCGACATCTTCGCGTTCGGCGCATTGCTGTACGAGATGCTGACCGGCCGCGCGGCGTTCGAAGGCGAAGACGTGCCGGACATTCTGGGTGCGGTATTGAAGAGCGAACCGGACTGGACGCGGCTGCCATCGGAGGTACCGTCCTCGATTCGCAGGCTGCTGCGCCTCTGCCTGCAGAAAGACGTGAAGAAGCGGCGGCAAACCGCGACGGATGTGCGGATCGACATCAGAGAAGCGGGAACGGATACAGAAAGAACGATTGCCATCGTATCCACACGGAGCGCACACCTGCCATGGATTGCGTTCGCCGCGGCGTTGCTCGCGGCTCTGGTGCTTTCCATTCCCACGGTGCGTTATTTGCGGCAGACGCCGCCGCCCGAGATGCGCGTCGAGATCAACACCCCCGCAACCGCCGATCCCCTATCCCTCGCCCTGTCCCCCCGACGGACGCCAGATCGTCTTCGTGGCATCCGGCGACGGCGCCTCCCGCCTCTGGCTGCGGTCCCTGGCGTCAACCACCGCACAGCCGCTGGCCGGAACCGAGGGTGCGGTCTATCCCTTCTGGTCGCCCGACAGCCGCTCGGTCGGCTTCTTCGCCGACGGCAAGCTGAAGCGGCTCGACATCGGCGGCGGCGCGCCGCAAACATTGGCAACGGCCTTTCCCTGCGGCGGGACCTGGAACGCGGACGGCGTCATTCTGTTCACGACCACCACAGTAGG
The DNA here is from genome assembly GCA_945861845.1 of Candidatus Sulfopaludibacter sp. SbA3. Classification (GTDB taxonomy): domain Bacteria; phylum Acidobacteriota; class Terriglobia; order 20CM-2-55-15; family 20CM-2-55-15; genus CAMBFR01. Next base: position 1,042 of record CAMAWS010000060.1, read on the forward strand.
TCCACTGTTCCGCGTGCCGGCCACGGGAGGTGAAGCGGTGGCCGTGACGAAGCTCGACCGGCAATCGAACCACCGGTTTCCCTCCTTCCTGCCGGATGGCCGGCAATTCCTGTTCTACGCCCGAGGGACGCCTGAGACGGGAGGGATCTACCTGGGCTCGCTCGACTCGGCCGAAACCCAAAGGCTGACCGCGGCCGATACGGCGGGCCTCTACCTGCCGTCAGGGATGGCGGGATGGCTCCTGTGGGTGCGCACGGGAGCGCTCGTGGCCCAGCGTCTGGACTTGGAAGTGAAGGCGCTCACCGGCGATCCGGTGACCCTGGCCGATCCGGTGGCCTTCGACGCTACCGCCGCGGCGAGCGCCGTGTCGGTATCGGCGTTGGGCCTCATGGCCTACCGGGAAGGCGGGGCCGACGGCCGCCAACTGGCCTGGTTCGACGGTTCCGGCAAGGCACTGGGCGCGATGGGCGCACCGGATAAAGATAATCTCACGAGCCCCCGCGTTTCGCCGGATGGCCGCCGGGTGGCCGTGTACCGCACGGTACAAGGCAACACCGACATCTGGCTTCTGGATGGCACGCGCACGAACCGGTTTACGTTCGATGCGGCCCTCGACCGCTATGCCAATTGGTCTCCCGACGGCCGCCGGATCGTGTTCGAATCGAACCGGAAGGGACACCGCGACCTCTATCAAAAGTCCTCCAGCGGCGCCGGGGCGGAAGAACTGCTCGTGGAATCCGCGCAGGACAAGAACCCCACTGGCTGGTCCGCGGACGGCCGATTCATTCTCTATAACAGCGCCGACCCGCAGACGGCCCGCGACCTCTGGGTGCTGCCGATGGACGGCGATCGCAAGCCGTGGGTGTTCCTGAAGACCCGTTTCGAGGAGCGCTTTGGCCAGTTCTCCCCGGACGGGCGCTGGGTGGCTTACATGTCGAACGAATCGGGGCGGTTGGAAATCTACATCCGGCCGTTTGCCGCGCCTGCAGCACCCGGCGGCACGGGCCAGGCGGCCAGTGGGCAGTGGCTGGTGTCCACGGCAGGTGGCATCTATCCGCTATGGCGGCACGATGGAAAGGAACTCTACTACGTCGGTCCGAATGGCGAAATGATGGCAGCGCCGATCACGGCGACGGGAACGACGCTGCAGCCGGGCGCGCCGGTGGCGCTGTTTCCAACGCGGATCTATGGCGGCGGCGTGGACAATGGCTTGGGCCGGCAATACGACGTCACCCGCGACGGACGCTTCCTGATCAACACGGTCCTGGACGACGGCTCCTCCCCCATCACGCTCATTCAGAACTGGAACCCGCTTGGGAAGTGACGAGGGGGCTTGATAGCCGGCCGCGCCCGTGACAGCAGGCTTCTGCCGGGGATAGAATTGGCGTGAAGAAAGAACTATGGAGTCGATAACGTATGAGCATCAGGATTCCGACCGAACTCGAAACGAGATTGCGCGCGCAGGCGAACGCCGAAGGTATCACTGTTGAAGCTTACATAGAACGTCTCGTCCACGCCGACGAAAGAGCAGAAGAAGAACTGACATCGCTTGCCTTGGAAGGAGTTAATTCCGGAGAAGCGGTCGAGGTCAACGCCGATTATTGGGAAGCGAAACATCGTCTACTCGATGAGCGTTTAAAAAAGACCGGAAGCCGGTGACTGTCCGTTATGTTGTTCGCCCGAAGGCAGACGAGGATCTCGACCACCAATCTTTCTATCTCGCCGAAAAAGCAAGCCCTGAAGTTGGTCACCGCTTCCTGATAGCCGCCCACGAAACGTTTGTTCTGCTTGCGGCAAACCCTGAAATGGGGTGGCGCCCTCGCCTGAAGCACCCGGATTTAGGCTCTTTGCGAACATTTCGCATTCCAGGATTCGAGCGGATACTCGTGCTCTACAGACCGAGACCTGATGGAGTCGAAATCCTTAGAGTGATACACGGCTCTCAAAATCTCAGCAAACTCCTTCGGCCCGAGGAAATTGAATAGCGTTCTGGCCTTCCACCTTCAAATACGTACGTAGGTTTCAGAGGGCTTTGATAGAATCCGCTCCGCGTTTGTTCAACACGACATGATTGGAACCAAGCTCGCACACTACCAAATAACGGCGCACCTGGGATCGGGCGGGATGGGCGATGTCTATCAGGCCACCGACTCGAAGCTGGGCCGGAGCGTGGCCATCAAGTTCCTTCCCGAAGTCTTCAGTCACGACGCGGATCGCGTGGCGCGGTTCGAGCGCGAAGCGCGCTTGCTGGCGTCGTTGAATCATCCCAATATTGCGGCCATCTACGGGCTGGAGCAGTCTGCGGCTCACAACTTTCTGGTGATGGAACTCGTCCCGGGAGAGACGCTGGCCCAGCGCATCAAGAGAGGTCCGATCCCGGTGGATGAATCGCTGGGGATTGCCGCGCAGATGGCCGACGCGCTGGAGGCGGCGCACGAGAAGGGAGTAATCCATCGGGACCTGAAGCCGGCCAATGTGAAGGTCACACCGGAAGGGAAAGTGAAGGTGCTGGACTTCGGGCTGGCGAAGGCATTCCAGGTGGAAGCATCGAATGCGAGTCTGTCGCAATCGCCGACGCTGAGTATGGCGGCAACGAATGCGGGCGTGATTCTGGGCACGGCGGCATACATGAGTCCGGAGCAGGCGAGAGGAAAAGAGGTCGACAGACGAACCGACATCTTCGCGTTCGGCGCATTGCTGTACGAGATGCTGACCGGCCGCGCGGCGTTCGAGGGAGAAGACGTGCCGGACATTCTTGGCGCCGTGTTGAAAAGCGAACCGGACTGGACGCGGCTGCCATCGGAGGTACCGTCCTCGATTCGCAGGCTGCTGCGCCTCTGCCTGCAGAAGGACGTGAAGAAGCGGCGGCAAACAGCGACGGATGTGCGGATCGACATCGGAGAAGCGGGAACGGAAGCAGAAAGGCTCGTGGCTATCGTATCGACACGGAGCGCACGCCTGCCGTGGATTGCGTTCGCCGCGGCGGTGCTTGTGGCTGCGATGCTTGCCATTCCGGCACTGCGTTATTTGCGGCAGACGCCGCCGCCCGAGACGCGCGTCGAGATCAACACTCCCGCCACCGCGGATCCCATTTCTTTTGCCCTGTCTCCCGACGGACGCCAGATCGTTTTCGTCGCGTCCGGCGACGGCGCCTCCCGCCTCTGGCTGCGGTCCCTGGCCTCCACCGCCGCGCAGCCGCTGGCCGGAACCGAGGGCGCGGCCTCTCCCTTCTGGTCGCCCGACAGCCGGTCGGTCGGCTTCTTCGCCGATGGCAAGCTGAAGCGGCTCGACATTGGCGGCGGCAAGCCGCAAACGTTGGCAACGGCCGTCGCCCGCGGCGGGACCTGGAACGCGGACGGCGTCATTCTGTTTTCGGCAAGCACCTCAAGTCCGCTGTTCCGCGTGCCCGCCTCGGGAGGCGAAGCCGTGGCGGTGACGAAACTCGACCGGCAATCGAGCCACCGGTTTCCCTCCTTCCTGCCCGATGGCCGCCAATTCCTGTTCCTGGCGATAGGAAATCCTGAGATCTACCTGGGCTCGCTCGACTCGGCTGAAACCTGGCGGCTGACACCGGCCGACACGGCGGGCGTCTACCTGCAATCGGGATGGCTCGTGTGGGTGCGCGCGGGAACGCTCGTGGCCCAGCGGCTGGATCTGGAACGGAAGGCGCTCACCGGGGATCCGGTGACGCTGGCCGATCCGGTGGCCGCCGTGTCGGTATCGGCAGCGGGTCTGGTGGCATATCGGGCTGGGGGGGCGAACCGGCGGCAACTGGCCTGGTTCGACCGTTCCGGCAAGGCGCTGGGCGCGATGGGCGCACCGGATGAAAATGGTCTCTCCGCCCCTCGAGTTTCGCCCGATGGCCGCCGGGTTGCGATGGGCCGCACCGTGCAGGGCAACGCCGACATCTGGCTTCTGGACGGAACCCGCACGAGCCGGTTCACGTTCGATGCAGCCACGGACAGGTTCCCTGTATGGTCCCCCGACGGCAGCCGGATCGTGTTCGACTCGTTGAAGGGACAGCGCGATTTTTATCAAAAGCCGTCTAGCGGCGCGGGTGCGGAGGAACTGCTCCTGGATTCCCCACAGGACAAGAAAGCCAATGACTGGTCCGCGGACGGCAAATTCCTGCTTTACGAGAGCAGGGACGCACAAACGGTCGACGACCTCTGGGCGCTGCCGATAGAGGGTGATCGCAAACCGTGGGCGTTCCTGAGGACCAGCTTCAGTGAACGGGCTGGGCAGTTCTCGCCGGACGGGCGCTGGGTGGCCTACATGGCGAACGAATCGGGACGATTCGAGATCTACATCCGGCCGTTTGCGGCGGCGGCGGCTTCCGGCGCTGCAGCCAGCCCCGCTGCCGGGCAGTGGCAGGTGTCGACGTCCGGCGGCATCTATCCGCGGGGGCGGCCCGATGGCAAGGAGCTTTACTACATCGGGCCGAATGGTGAGCTGATGGCGGCGCCGATCGCAGCCACGGCAACGACGCTGGAGCCGGGCGCGCCAGTGGCGCTGTTTCCAACGCGGATCTATGGCGGCGGCGTGGACAATGGCCAGGGTCGGCAATACGACGTCACCCGCGACGGACGATTCCTGATCAACACGGTCCTGGACGACGGCTCCTCCCCCATCACGCTCATTCAGAACTGGAACCCGCTAGGGAAGTGACGTGTGGATTTCGGTGACGTTGACTGAATTCGGATTTTGCGTCAGAGCGATTTCCACGTCCATGAATTCGGTCAACGTCACCGTAATCCCGTGATTTTTCCGTCTCGTTCCTTCCATCCGGGGCGCTAAGATCGTATAGTTATTTTCCTATGAAAAACACGTATAGCGTGGCGAAGGCTCAGGCAAATTTCACGCGCATCTTGAAAGAAGCGGAGGAGCATCCGATCAGCATCACGCGGCATGACGAAACGGTGGCCTTCATTCTGTCGCGCGAACGCATGGAAGCGATTGTTGAGACCCTGGAAATCATGGCCGATCCCGCCGCGATGAAGGCCATAGCCGAACATCAATCCGGGAAAATGAAGTTCCATCCTCTTTCTATCCTGAATGAAGATCAGGCTTTCTGAACAGGTGGCCGGTTTCGTTCGCGGTCTTGCGCCGGAGCCTCGCCGCGAGATGCGATTGGCTTTTAAGCGGTTGGCGAAGGGACAAGGAGACGTTAAGGCGTTGGAAGGAGCCTTGGCAAGTTACTGGCGTCTGCGAGTATTGAGTTACCGTGTGATCGTGTTCTACCGCGGCCCGGACCAAGTTGAATGCATTTTTGCCGAGCGCCGTTCGATCGTTTACGAGACCTTCGCGGAAGCGCTACGCGAAAGGCTCGCGGGAAATCGGTAGAGCCCAAACCTCCCCAAAGCGCGCATTTTTGACCTTATATTCACGCTCGTATAGAGTCCCCGAAGCTCAAACCAGACAAGGGAAAGTTGTACTTTGGGAGTGACAATCGGCACAACGAATCGGGGCGGATGGAGATTTATAACCGGCCGTTTGCGGCGCCGGCGGCTTCCGGCGGCGCAGACAATGCCCAGGGCCGGCATTTCGACGTCACCCGCGACGGACGCTTCCTGATCAACACGGTCCTGGACGACGGCTCCTCCCCCATCACGCTCATTCAGAACTGGAACCCACAGGGGAAGTAACGAGTAGCGCTTTCCGATTACTTTAAATGCGCAGGCAGAGTTAACATCACATCATGATTGGTGGGCTGATCGTGACCCATGGCCGGCTGGCCATCGAGCTTCTGAATGCGACCGAGATGATCGTCGGTGAGATTCATCACATGGCGGCAGTCTCGATCGGTTGGCACGATGATGTCGACATGGCGAGAACCATGATTGAAAAGGCCATGGAGCGCGTGAAGACTCCCGACGGCGTGTTGATCCTGACCGACATGTTCGGCGGCACCCCGACGAATATCTCTTCCACGTTTCTTGACGAAAATGTCGAGGTCATTACCGGCGTCAACCTGCCGATGCTTATCAAGCTGGCCCAGCTGCAGGAAGGCCAGCCTCTGGCGGAAGCCGCGAAACAGATTCGAGAAAGCGGCCAGAGCAGCATCTATATTGCCAGCGACCTGCTTGCCCCAAAGAGACGGTCATGAAGCAGCGCGAGGTTGTTATCGGTCACCGGCTTGGGCTGCACGCCAGGGTGGCCGCGAAGCTGGTGCAGCTTTCCACGAAATTCAAATCCAATATCGTCCTTTTTCGTGCCGAGGGGACCGCTGCCGTTGAGGCCGACGCGCGAAGTATTCTCAGCATTCTCTTTCTGTCCGCCGGGTATGGATCGAAACTGGGAGTGCGCGCCGAAGGCGAGGACGAACAGCAGGCCCTGGACAGTATTTGTGATTACCTTGCCGCAGACTAACACAACCACAGCATACGGAGCAGTGAGGAAATGAGCCGAGAGCGTTTGATTCACGGCGTAATGGCGTCCGCCGGCGCGGCGGTTGGCACAGCGGTGCGGGCCTTTGACCCGCTGTTTATCAGTTTCGATTACAAGATACATCCTGAGCAGGCTGCAATCGAAGTTCAGCGATTCGGTTCCTCGGTCGAGCAGTCGCGTGAGCAACTCAAGCGGATGCAGGCCCAACTGAAGCGAAGGAGCGGCGCGGAATCCTCGTTTCTTATCGACGCGCACCTTCTGATCTTGCAGGACCGGCTCTTTGTCGATCGCATTGTGAGCAAGATCGAAGCCGACCACATAAACGCCGAGTGGGCGATCCAGCAGATCAGTGACGAACTGTTCCAGGCCTATGACCGCCTCGACGACGAATACCTTCGAGAGCGCCGCGGCGACCTCGAAGATATTGTCCGCCGTTTGCTTCACAACCTCAGTTCGAAGAAAACGCCGGGCCCCAAGAAAAGACCTTACGACGCCATCCTGGTTGGCAAGGCAATACCTCCTTCCACATTGTTCGAACTCCGGGCTCAACGCGTGGTGGGATTGGTTACCGAGACCGGGAGTCCTTTGTCGCATACGGCGATCATGGCGAGGTCACTGGAAATTCCCGCCGTCATGGGAGCGCACGACCTGTCGAGTATTTCCTCCGGAGAACTCGTCATCGTTGACGGAAACCGCGGCATCGTCATTTGTTCGCCGTCCGACGAAACGCTTCTCGAGTACAAAACCCGGAGCAATGACGAGAAGAAATCGAAGAAGAAGCCGTTACCGGCATCGTCACCTTCGGTTACCGAAGACAACGTTCGCATCATGCTTGGCGCCAATATCAATTTCAGTGAGGAAGTGACGTCTGTTGTCGCAAATGGCTGCGAGTCGATTGGCTTGTACCGGACGGAATTCGATTTCTTTCGAGAGGGCGGACAGCCGGATGAAGAGTCGCTCGTCGCCGATTATTCGCTCGTCCTGAAGGCTGCCAGGGGAGCGCCGGTCACGTTCCGCACCATCGACGTCGGTATCGACCAGAAGGCGTGGGACGGCGTCAATACAAACCTGGGCGTCCGCGGCCTGCGTTTCTGTCTCGAAAACCGCGACATCTTCAAGAGACAGCTGCGGGCCTTGTACCGGTCGTCCGTGCATGGTCCAATGCGCATCCTGTTGCCGTTCGTTTCAACCGTCGACGAACTCGAAACCGCGCACGAAATACTGGCGGATGTGCGCGCGGAACTCGCCGAACGCCAGGAACCGCACAATCCTTCGCTGCACATCGGCGTGATGATTGAGACCCCGGCAGCGGCTTCCACTTGTGACATCATGGCGCCGCTGGTGGATTTTTTCTGTCTCGGCACCAACGATCTTATTCAGTACTATCTGGTCGTCGACCGGTCCGACCGGACCGTGATGCATCTATACAATCCGTTCCACCCGGCCATTCTCCGGTGCCTGCACCAGGTGCACACGTTGCTCCAGCCGACCGGAAAATCGATGACAGTCTGCGGGGAAATGGCCGCCGATCCGCCGTCTGCAGCCGTTTTGCTGGGACTGGGATTTACGTCGCTGTCGGTGAGCCTGGCGGCGTATCCGAAAATCAAGAGGATGATTCATTCCGTCTCGATGTCACGCTTGCGCGGTCTTGCCGGTGAGATTCTAAAAATGCACAAGCATCAGGAAGTCGAAGAGATGGTCCGGAAAGCCCTCGATTTGGCCCCGGCGCGCCATTGATGAAGCAAGCGGCGCCATCCGGAATCGTCAAATACCTTCGGCCGCATGCCTGGCTGCTTGCCGTTTCCGTTTTTCTTTCCGGCATCGTCGGATTGCTTGAAGCGGCGACGCCGTTCCTGATCGGTCTTGTTTTCGATACCGTTCTCAGGGCCGGTTCAGCGCCCACTCTCACCATACCTTTCATAAATGCGCAGTTCCAGGTCGCCGAGGCGAATGGAACCACGTTCCTCGTCCTGCTGGTGCTCGCAACCATCGTGAAGGCTGCAGCGGAATACGGCGCCGTGGGGGTCACCGCATACCTCGGGCAAGGCGTGGTTCGCGACCTGCGCAACGATGTCTTTGAGAAAATACTGTTCCAGCCGCTCCGGTTCTTTCACTTCAATCCAACCGGCGAGCTGATCTCCCGCGTTTCCGCCGATGTCGAGCGCATCCAGACAGCGGCTTCGGAAACACTGGCGGATTTCCTGAAGCAGTCCGCGATCCTCATATTTCTCGTGATCACGGTTCTTGTTATCGACTGGCGGCTGGCCGCCGTGTCACTGTTCCTGGTGCCCCTTGTGTTCTATCCGACGGTCTGGTTCGGTAAGAAAATCCGCGTGCTCAGCAAGTCGAGTCAGCAGGAAATGGCCGACATGTCGAACGTCTTATACGAGACCGTCGCCGGCAACCGCATCGTCAAATCCTTCACGATGGAAAAGGCGGAGGTCCGCAAATTTCGCACGATCACGGAGCGCATCTTCCAACTGAACCTGCGCCAGAAGATGACGCAAGCCCTGTCGTCGCCACTGATGGAAGTATTCGGAGTGTTGGTCGTTGTCGTGCTTCTGCTTTATGCGCGGACGCAGATCGTCGGACAGCGGATGACGGTTGGTCTCTTTCTCGCATTCATCATTGCCCTCATCAAGCTTTACGATCCCCTGCGGCGGATGAGCGGAATCAATAATTCATTCCAGCAGGCCTTCGGCGCTTCCGGCCGCGTTTTCGAAATCCTTTCTCTGGACGGTGAGCATGATCCCGGCCGTCAGGCGATCGAGGGCTTGAACGATCGCATCACATTCGAAGGCGTTCACTTCGCCTACGAGCCGAGCGAGCCCATATTGCACGACATTTCCTTCGAAGTAGCGCGAGGCGAAGTGCTGGCCGTGGTCGGTCCGAGCGGCGCAGGGAAGAGCACAGTGGTGAATCTGCTGCCGCGGTTCTACGACGCGACGGGCGGCCGCATTCTCATCGACGGCACGGATATTCGCGACGTTAATATGGATTCGCTTCGAAAAAAGATCGCCATGGTCACGCAGGACGTCATCCTTTTCAACGACACGATTCGCGCCAACATTGCATACGGGGATTCGGGGGCAACCGCGGAGGCGATCATGCGGGCCGCAAAAGCAGCGCTTGTCGACGATTTTGCCGCGAATCTCCCGGAAGGCTACGAAACCCGGATTGGCGAGCGCGGCCTGCGGCTGTCGGGAGGCGAGCGCCAGCGGATTTCAATTGCGCGCGCGCTTTTAAAGAATGCGCCCATCCTGATTCTCGACGAGGCTACTTCATCCCTTGACGCCGAATCCGAGGCCTCCGTGCAGCAGGCATTGCAAAACCTGATGCAGGGCCGGACCACCATTGTGATCGCTCATCGACTGTCCACGGTACGCCGCGCGGGCCGAATTATCGTTCTGGCCGACGGACGAATAAAGGAGTCCGGCACTCATGAGGAACTCGTGGTGCGGCGCGGCCTGTACTGGAAGCTGTACAACCTTCAATTCGAGGACGTGAATTCATGATCCATAGCATGACCGGCTTCGGCTCCAATCGAGCCGAAGGCCGAAACCTGACGGTGCTGGTCGAAATCAAAAGCGTGAATCACCGGTACATCGACATTCATGTCAAGATGCCGGGCGAGTTTCAG
>CAMAWS010000061.1 GCA_945861845.1 Candidatus Sulfopaludibacter sp. SbA3
AAATGACCGGCCGGACCGGGATTAACGCTCTGTTGGCCACCCTTTGTCGAGCGGCTTTGCCGGGTCTGCGGTAATCTGCAGTTCCGCGCAGTGGTGATACGAGTAACCCCCAGGATTGTTAAAGGCGTGGTCGGCCATAAACTGCACGATCTGAACAGTGCACTTCTTGCAGTTGATGTTCGGCAGCTGTATGTCCGTCTCAAACATTGCCATTTGACCGGTTGGCCGCGTGGAATGGACGAACAGGCCATCGGCAAGGACGGGAGTCTGAGGCGAGTCCTGGATCGCAGCGGACACAGACCATGGCCCCCTCTCGCTGTCTTTCGTAGTGACTTGCGGATCAAGCGGCAGCTCGGTGGGCGAGTTCACCGCCAGCGATACCCGGTAGTGCCCCGGGTGGTAAATGGTTTCCTGAATCTTGAGATGCAGCTTCTGGCCGCCAACGGCTTTGCTGATGATGAAGCTCGGTTTGCCCCAATCGGTATTGGAACCACCGCAGGGACCTGCCTTCTGTGGGTCACCGCGGTCGCTTTCGATGAGCCACGAGGCGGGTTCCAAAAGCTTGAAGTGGGCGGAGGCGCTCTGTGCGGATATCGCCAGCACGGCGGCCAGGAAAACAAATCGAACTGAATATTTCATTGAAGTACTCCTTTTTTTCATTTTCGCAGCGCCGCTTGCCAGTTGGTCACCACAGTGAGACGCACGGCGGTCCCTTCGGTTTGGGGATTGAGGATCAGCAGGAAGCGCTGCCCGTCGGGCGTCACATCGAACTCATGGAGGCCGAAGGTTGTGGAATTGGCTGAGAACAACTCGCGCGGCAGTTCCGCCCGAATGCCCTGGGGGCCGGCCTGAATCGCCGCCGCCATGACCTTTCCGACCGGTGTCTGGTAGTAGATCTCTTTTCCGTCGCCGCGCCACTTCACATCGTACGCACCGCCATTGGAGATTTGCCACTTGCCCGCTGGCGCGCTGGCCACACCAGGGAAGGCTTGCACGTACAGTTCGTTCGCACCGGACTCGTTTGACGCGTAGGCCACCCACCGTCCGTCCGGCGAAATCGCGCCTGTGTTCTCATCGAACTGCGTATGTACCACAGGGATCGGCTTCCGTTCGCCTTCTTTGCTTTCAAGGGGCAGCGCCATCAGGTCCCGGCCCGTCTGAGGATTCTGTTCCCGATACAGGAGGTACTTGCCGTCCTTGCTCCAGTCTAGAACGTACTTCAAATTGGGGCTTTCGGTAAGACGCTCTTCCTGCCCGGCCCCGGAGGCTTCTTTCCGGTAGAGTTGGAACACGCCACCGTCGCGGTTCGAAGAGAACGCAATCTGGTTGCCGTCAGGAGACCAGACGGGAAAATCATCCGAACCGGCATCAAAGGTCAGCCGCGTCATCACGCCGCGCGCGAATTCCCGGACCCATATATCCAGGTTGCCTTGCCCACCGTTTCCGATTTCGGTTCGCGCCACCGCCATGCGCTCCGCGCCTGGAGCCACCGCGATGCGAATAGACGCGCCTTCCTCCGCAGCCTCTCCCAGTGGCTTCCCGTCCCGGCTTATCCAGACCACCGGCCGCTTCCGTGTGGATGGCGAGGCGAGATACGTCAGCAATCCGGATTCGGACGCCCAGAACGCGGCGCGGACAGAGGCAGTGGGATTGAGACCAACCTCCTCCGCCACCGAGACCGGATCGCCCTCCAGCCGGAGAGCGTCCAGGTCGAAGCGCTGGGCCAGCAGTGTCTGGTCCTGCATCCACAACAGATAGTCCGGACTCACGCCGCGCGCGGGAACGTACACGCCTTTGGCCGCGGTGCGCACGATCTGCTGCCGCGTACCGGGATCGGCGAGAGAACTGCCATAGACTCCCTGAACGTTCGGGTCGCCGCTGGCGATGAAATAGAGAAACCGGTTACCGTCCGGCAGAAACTGAGGATACCCGTGGTCGGTTTCCTTTCCGGCGGGATCGATTTTGGTGACCAAAGCCGCGCCGCCGCCCGACGCGGAGACGCGCTGCAATCCGTCCGCGCTTCCGAACAGGATGACGCCGTCACGGTTCCATGTCCCTGTCGCGGTGACCGAGCCCTCGGTGGCGTCCCCCAAGGTGAGCGGAGCGCCGCCTGTAATCTCGATCCGCTTGAGCTTTCCACTCGAGAGGAACGCCAGAGACTTGCTGTCGGGCGACCAAGTTGGGAAATTGCCTCCTTCTGTACCCGGCAGCGGCCGCGCCGCCATCGAATCCAGAGGTCTCAGCCACAGTACCGGCGCGCTGGCGCCGCGTGCCTGTGCCGCAAAAACCACATAGCGTCCATCCGGGGATGCGCCGAAGGCCCCATATTGATTGGTGAAGACCGTATCCGGCGGCGCTTCCATGGAAAACTGGACCGCGCTCAGCTCGGGCGCGGTCTCGCGGAAATGTACGAACGCCAGCGCCGCCAGCCCGATCCCCGCGACGATCGCGGCAGCCGCGACAACGGATGACACCCACGAGAAACGCGCTTTAGCCTGCAGCGGGACCAGACCGGCGTGTTCGGGCACTGCGTTCTCCAGAAGCAACGTGAAGCCGCTGATATGCCGCAGGCGCTTCTTCGGATCTTTTTCCAGGCACTTCTCCAGCAGCCGCCGAACGGCAGGCGGCGTCACGCTCAAATCCGGGTGCTCGCGCACGACAGCGGCGAGCGTATCGGTGAGGTCCTCGCCCTTGAAGAGCCGCTGGCCGGTGACCATCTCGTACAGAACCACGCCGAAGGCCCAGATATCGGCGCGCCGGTCCACAGTCCTGCCGCGAGCCTGCTCGGGCGACATGTAAGCCGCGGTGCCGAGAATTACTCCACGCTTTGTTGCGCCCAGGCTCATCGTCGGCGAAATCGTGGGCGAATTCGAAGGGTCGGATGCAGACTCGTCCGCCAGCGCCTTCGCCAGGCCGAAGTCGAGCACCTTGACGGTTCCGTCCGGAGTGATCTTCACATTGGCGGGTTTCAAATCCCGATGCACAATATCCGCTTCGTGCGCAGCCTCCAGGGCTTCCGCGATCTGCGCCGCAATTCCCAGGGCCTCGTCGAGGGGTATCGGACCGCGCCGGATTCGCTCTGCAAGCGTTTCGCCCGGAACCAGCTCCAGCACCAGAAAATGGCGTCCGCCAACTTCTTCGATGCCGTGAATGGCGGCGATGTTGGCGTGGTTCAGCGACGCCAGTACGCGGGCTTCGCGCTGGAATCGCGCGACCCGCTCGGCATCGTGGGTGAAGGCTTCCGGAAGTAGTTTGATGGCGACGTTGCGGCTCAGCTTCGAGTCGGTGGCTTGATAGACATCGCCCATGCCGCCGCTGCCCAAGTGGGCCGTAATTTGGTAGTGTGCGAGTTTGGTTCCGATCATGTCGATTCGTGGGCGGATTCTATCAGAACTTCCGCATGGAAACTTCCCTCCTGAGTCAGGAGGGGTGGCGCGGCGACGTTTTATCAGCCGCGCCGGGGTGGTTCCAGAGCCAGAGCGCGGCAGTCCTGAACTTCGCGGCCCGGGAACCACCCCGTCTGCGCCAAATTAAGGAGGCTTCGCGGCTGTTGCTTCAGGGGCGCAGCCACCCCTCCTGACTCAGGAGGAGAGTTTCCAGAACCATTCGGGTTCAACCCGCGGCAAAACGGTATCCTTTGGGAATGACGACGATGCCGCGGTCGGAAACCGTGAAGCGTTCCGCATCGCGCGCCAGGTCAAAACCGATCCTTTCGCCCGGGGGAATCGACACGTGTTTGTCGACGATACAGCGCTGCAGCTGTGCTCCTTCCCCGACGGTGACATCCTCGAAGAGGAGCGAATTCTCTACCACAGCCCCGTCTTCCACTCGAACGTTCGGGAACAGTATGGCGTGACGCAGCGTTCCCCCGACGATCAGCGTGCCCGAAGCGAGCATGCAGTTGACGATTTCCGCCTCGCGTCCTGACCTGCCGGGAACGGTACGAGCCGGAGGATGTTGCCCCTCATAGGTTCGGATCGGCCAGTCCCCCTGGTAGAGGTCAATCGCAGGCAGGGGATGCAGCAGATCCATGTTCGCTTCGTAATACGCATCGATGGTTCCCACATCCCGCCAATAACGGTCGGCCGTGACCCGTCCGCTCTCGCCACCAAAACGATATGCGTTCACGCGGTGCGTGCCCACCATCGAGGGGAGAATATCCTTGCCGAAGTCGTGCGTGGAATCGCTGCCGTGATCCTGGTGAAGGAGGTCCACCAAACGATCCATCGAGAACACATACACGCCCATGGATGCGAGCGCGTGGCCGGAATCGCCCGGAATGCTCTGCGGGTTTTCGGGCTTCTCCTGAAAGGAAACGATCTGGTCATCCTCATTCACCGTCATGGCACCGAAGGAACTTGCTTCTTCGAGCCCGACCGTAAGACAGGCGATGGTTAACGCGGCTCCGGAATCGCGGTGGCGCTGAAGCATCGCGTCATAGTCCATTCGGTAGACGTGATCTCCCGAGAGAATCAGCGCGTATTCGGCACCGCTCCGCTCCAGCAGGTACAGGTTCTGGTAGATTGCGTCCGCGGTGCCGCTGTACCACGATTCTCCGGTCCGCATCTGCGGAGGCACCGGCGTGATGTACTCTCCAAGTTCGGAGTTGTAGATGGACCACCCGTCACGCAGGTGCTTTTGCAGCAAATGGGACTTGTACTGCGTGAGCACGAGAACGCGGCGCAGCCCGGAATGCAGGCAGTTGCTGAGCGTGAAGTCGATGATGCGGTACCGCCCCCCGAAAGGCACGGCCGGCTTGGCCCTTTCGGCAGTCAGTGGATGCAGGCGCGAACCGATTCCGCCCGCGAGTATGATGCTGATTGTCTTCTCGCGCATGAGGATCTTCAAACAACAAACTGAAGATATAACATCCAGGCTAAACGGTCAGGCCTATAATAAGTTGTTTTTGGAGGAAGCCCTGGCACGCAGCAATTCCATCGATACGATAAGGCAGACACTGGACCTGGCAGGAAAAGAACTGCAGGTTCTGCAGAAGATCAGCCAGACGATCAGTTGCAGCCTGGATCTTGATGTCATCCTTGGCCAGATTATCGACCTTGTCGTTGAAGTCACTCACGGTGACTCCTGCCTGATCTATCTGCTGGATGAGACCGAAGAGAATCTTTTCCTGAGAGCTTCCATGACACCCCATCCACGCCTGATCGGACAGATTTCCTTAAAAGTTGGAGAGGGTATTACGGGGTGGGTGGCCCGGGAGGCCGAACCGGTTGCCATTGCGCGGCACGCGAGCAAGGACAGCCGTTCAAAAATCTTTCACAACCTGCCCGAAGACAAGTACGAAGCCTTCCTGTCTGTTCCGATCGTGGTTCCTACCGATAGAGTCGTCGGCGTGATCAACGTTCAACACCGCAAGCCCCGCCGCCATACCGTTGCCGAGCAGACGCTGCTGACGATCATCGGCCATCAGGTTGGAGGCGCGATCGAGAACGCGAGACTGTATGAGGAGACCAAGCGGCAGGCCGAGCGCCTGCTTGCGCTGGCACAGGTGGGGCAGATCATCGGGTCGGGCAGGTACCTGGAGGAGATGCTCCAGTTGATTGTGAATCTGATCAGCGAGACCATGCAGGCAAAAGTCTGTTCGATCATGCTGGTGGACAGGAAACGCAATGAACTTGTTCTCAAGGCTGCCAAGTGTACGAGCAAGGAGTATCTGCAGCGTCCGAGTCTCTCCGTCTCAAAAAGCCTGATCGGCCGCGTCGTGAAGGAAAGAACGCCCCTCATTGTTCGCGATGTCATGAAGGAACCCGGATATCAAAATGCGGACCTTGCCAAGAAGGAAGGCGTGAAGTCGCTGGTTTCCGTTCCGATGATCGTGAAAGACGACGCAATCGGTGTAATCAACGTCTACTCATCGGAAGAGCGCGTCTTTTCGCAAGAGGACATTCGAACGCTCTGTACTGTGGCAGACCAGGCCGCGCTCGCGATTGAGAACACTAAGCTTGCCATGGAAGCCCAGGAAAGCCAGGAAGCCCTTCAAACCCGCAAGCTCGTCGACCGCGCCAAGAGCATCCTTGAAAAGCAGGGGGGCCTGAAAGAGGAAGAGGCCTACCGGCGCCTTCAGCAGCAGAGCATGCGGACCCGCCGGTCCATGAGGGAGATTGCAGAGGCGGTCATACTTTCCAGCGAAATCCAGGGATAATTCAATTCCGGTGACGTTGATCGAATTGTTCTGAAGCACAGGAACAATTCGATCAACGTCACCGGAATACCCGAATTAGTGGCGAGTCTTAGTGCCAGCGTCCGAACCGCTTGGTTTTACGCTCATTCCCGAAGTCTCGAAATCGCCGAGTCCAAACTCGTACGCGGACTCGCTATGCTGGCTCAGGTCGAGACCAAGCATTTCGTCCTCGGGTGTCAGGCGCAGGCCGAAGATGGCTTTCACAATCATCAGAATGACCAGTGTTCCGATTCCCGCGAAAGCGATCGTTGCAAGAACGGCAACAAGCTGTGTAACCACAAGTCCCGGGTTGCCGAAGAACAGGCCATCGTTTCCAGCAGGATTAATTGCTTTGGAAGCGAACAATCCGGTGGCCAGGGCTCCCCAGACGCCGCCCACGAAGTGAACGCCGACAACGTCGAGCGAATCGTCATAGCCCAGCTTCGCCTTTACGTTGCATGCCGCATAACAGATCACTCCGGCAACCGCCCCAATTACCATTGCGGACATCGGCCCGACGAATCCCGATCCCGGAGTTACCGCTACGAGGCCGGCGACCGCGCCGCTGGCTGCGCCGAGCATGGTTGGTTTTCCTCGGGAGACCCATTCCGCCAGGGACCAGAGCAACGCCGCCGCCGCGGCGGCCGTATTTGTGGCAAGGAATGCCGAAGCCGCCAGGCCATTTGCGCCCAGGGCGGAACCGGCGTTGAATCCGAACCAGCCGACCCACAGCAGCGAGGCGCCCAGAACAGTAAACGGAAGGTTATGTGGAATTATGGGAACCCTTCCATAATCCACGCGCCTTCCCATGACGAGCGCGCAGACCAACGCCGAGGCTCCGGAACTGATATGAACGACCGTCCCGCCCGCAAAGTCCAGGGCGCCCGTGTTTCTGATCCATCCGCCGACGCCCCAGACCCAGTGACACAGCGGGTCATATATCAGAGTCGCCCAGAGAAGCGTGAACAGGAGGAAACCGCTGAATTTCATGCGTTCCGCGAAGGCGCCGGTGATGAGCGCGGGGGTGATGATCGCGAAAGTGAGCTGGAAGATGGCAAATGCCTGGTGAGGAATCGTGGCTGCATAGTCGGCATTTGGCGTTTGCCCGACCTGGTTGAAGCCAATCCAGTCCAGGCTGCCGATCAGGCCGTTGATGTCGGGACCGAAGGCCAGGGTATAACCAATCACGATCCACTGGATGCTGATCAGGGCCGTGATTATGAAGCTCTGTAATACGGTTCCCAGAACGTTCTTGCCGCGGACCATGCCACCGTAGAAAAAAGCCAGTCCGGGAATTGTCATCATCAGAACGAGCGCCGAGGAAATGAGCACCCATCCTGTATCGCCAGTGTCGATCATTAAGCTTCTCCTTCCGACGAGGAGCGAAAACACAAAAACGCCCAACAGGGCGGTATTTCGCTCCAGGTCTGGACGTCTTTGTCTCAGATTCAAACTAATTTGGATTTGGTACACCGTTGTACCGCGGCTATTTTCAGAATTCGGTCTGGAAACGTCAAGCGAAACCTTCTGTTTCTTAATGGCTGCGCCCTATCGGGCTGGCATTCGCATCCGTCTGTTTGTTGATGGCTGCGCCCTATCGGGCTAGCATTCGCATCCGCTCATGTACGATAGCTTAATGAAGAAAAGTTTCACCGCGGGTCACATCTATCGCGATCTCCGCCTGCTGATCTGGCCACGGCGCCACCTGTTCTTGATCGGACTTATCCTTATATTTATAAACCGGGCCGCGGGTCTCGTGCTCCCGGGCACTACGAAGTACCTTATCGATGACGTCGTCCTGAATCGGAAGGAGGAATTACTGATTCCGCTGGCAGCTATTGTGGGTGCCGCAGTGCTGGTACAGGCAGTCACTTCATACGCATTGGTTCAACTGCTCAGTACTTCGGCCCAGCAGTTGATTGCAGATATGCGTGTTCGAGTCCAGCGTCACATAGGCCGCCTGCCCGTCCGGTACTACGATTCGAACAAGACCGGCGCGCTGGTTTCACGGATCATGTCCGATGTCGAGGGCGTGCGCAATCTCGTCGGAACCGGCCTGGTCGAATTTATCGGCGGATTATTTACCGCCGTCATTGCGTTCTTCCTGCTCCTGAGAATCAACCCCAGCATGACGGCTCTCGCGCTGGTTTTCATGTCGGTCTTTGGACTCATCGTCAAGAAGGCTTTTGGGAAAGTCCGTCCGATGTACCGCGAACGCGGGAAGATAAATGCCGAAGTTACGGGCCGGCTCACCGAATCCCTGGGAGGAGTGCGGATTGTAAAAGGGTTTCACGCCGAAGAGAGGGAAGCCGCCACGTTCGCGGCAGGCGCGGGACGTCTGTTTGACTGGGTTCGAAGCACGCTGGTCATGCAGTCTACGGTGAGTTTGATTTCCACGCTGTTCATGGGCCTTGTGAGCGTGACGGTGATGATTGCCGGCGGGAGAATGCTTGTCCGCGGGACCATGACGGTGGGAGATTTTGTAGCCTACACGCTGTACATGGGTTTCATGATCGCGCCTGTTTTCCAGATCGTCGGAATAGGCAACCAGATTTCGGAGGCATTTGCAGGTCTCGACCGCATGCAGGAAGTCCTCCAGGAGCAACCCGAGGATCTTGATCCCGAGAGAACGGAGGCTGTCGGGGAGATCCGGGGCCATGTCCGGTTCGAGAACGTTACTTTCGAATACGATGCCGGAAAGCCCGTATTGAAGGAAATCTCGCTCGATGCTTCACCCGACACCATGACGGCGCTTGTCGGCCCATCCGGTTCCGGCAAGAGCACGCTGATCGGACTCGTGGCCGCATTCGCAAAACCATCCAGCGGCCGTGTCATGGTCGACGGCATCGACCTGTCGACAGTGCGGCTCGATTCATTCCGTTCGCAACTTGGGGTTGTGCTCCAGGACAATTTTCTTTTCGACGGAACGATCAAGGAAAACATCCTGTTCGGGCGGCCGGAGGCTACCGATGAGGAAATGAAGCGCGCGGCGCAGATCGCGAGAGTGGACGAGTTTGCCCTGCGAATGGAACATGGATACGACACCATAATTGGAGAGCGCGGCGTGAAGCTTTCCGGGGGGCAGCGTCAGCGCGTTGCGATTGCGCGAGCGATCCTTGCCGATCCGAGAATCCTCATTCTTGATGAAGCCACATCCAGCCTCGATTCGGAAAGTGAGGCGCTCATACAGGAAGGCCTCGCTGCCCTCATGAAGAATCGGACCACGTTTGTCATTGCGCACAGGCTCAGCACCATTCGAAGCGCGCAACAGATCCTGGTACTTGAAGACGGCCGAATCATCGAGCGCGGAACGCATTCGGAATTGCTGCGGCGCAGGGGCCGCTATTTCGACCTGTACACGAAACAGGCTGGGCTGGAAGCGAACCGCTTTGTCAATCCGGGAGAAATTATGGATCAGGCTCCGGAGACTATCGCCGCAGCAGTTGGATCAGACCCGGAGCGGTACGAGTCCCGCGATTAGAATTGGTACCTCATGCCCATTTCGATCTCGCGTGGCGCGCTGCCGTTGAAAGATCTCCCAAAGAACGGGGACGTCATCACGCCGCTTGGAGTTCCTGGATTGGTCATGTTCAAGGCATTGGTGGCATTTACGAAAATGCTCATCTGCGATCCCGCACCGCCTGTTCCGCCGGGTCCGTTTCTGCCTGCGCTTTCTGAAGCTCCGCCGATTCGAAATGCCTTGGAGAAATTGAAGCTGACATTGAAAAAGCGCGGTCCCAGTGCGCTGTTTCGAAGAATTCCTGTGGGCCGGTCGTTTGTCTGACCGTCCCCGTTGTTATCTTTTCCGGTCGTGATGTTGTAACGATTTCCGCTGTTGGCCGCGAGTGTTGTGGTCAGAAACACACCAAAAGGCAGGCTTGAGTTGAGGCTCGTGTTGAATTGATGCTTTTGCACGAATGCCGTGGGTCCCCATTCCGTCTTCAGGTCGTAATTGTTCGAGGGCAGGTTAAGCGGTTGATCACTGTCGCTATTCCCCGATGCCAGCGTGTATGCAGCGGTCACACTGAACACGCTGAAGCGTTGCCGCATCGCCACGCGAAGGTTCCTGTACTCGGACTTCGCGGTGGACTCGAGTTGATAAATATGTCCCTGATCCGGGAAGGGCTTTATGCCAGTGTCCGGCAATGGGGCATTGAGATTGCGGCTTCGGAACAGCCGGATTCCGCGATTGTAATCCGTGCTGACGGTCAGGAAGAGATTTGCGGGCAACGTGCGTTCCAAAGACAGGGACGTATTCACGTTGTAGGGCGCTGCAAGCTCAGGCGCACGAACGCGGCGAGAGGTAACATCCTTCAGAGTACCCGCGGCAAACGGGTTTGGCCATCCCGGATTGTCGACCAGGATTTCACCCTGGCGCGTGCCGTCGAGCCTTAGCAGATTCTGAGCAAGGTTTTCATTGAGGCGCTGATTGAAAACCCCGATACCCGCCCGGATGACAGTCGTCGTCCCGATGGCATAGGCGGCTGCCATACGTGGATTAATGTTGTTCCTATCCTTCAGATTAGACTGATATTGGTATCGAGCTCCATAACTGACCGTGAATCGATTCGTCACCCGGAAATCGTTTTGAAGGAAGAATGCCAACTGAAGCTGGCTTGCGTCCAGCAAGGGATTACCGCGCGTTACCCTGTACTTGAGTGGGGTTCCGCTGCGGT
>CAMAWS010000062.1 GCA_945861845.1 Candidatus Sulfopaludibacter sp. SbA3
TTGACCGTAAGCGGGAATGAAAGACAACAAAAGCAACAGGGGAAGCATTCTTTTCATGGAGGTCTCTCCTATATTGGTTAGTTACTCGCCGTTGGCGGTCTATAGGTCTTCGTGAACCCGTTCCGCGCATTCGTGATCGTGAACGTGCCGTCCTGCTGCGCCTGGATCTTGAACCAGAACGCATTCCCGTTGTGCTGCGGAGCGGGAGGAGCTTCCTGGCCCTGCGGCGGAGCCACGAACGGCGCTACTGCGACTGCCTCGGGCTGCTGGTCGTACAGGTTGGCGATGAACATTCCCGGAACCGCATACTCCTGTCCGGCCAGTTGCGAAAAATGGATCTGCCAGACATCTTCCACGCCCGGCGAGCTATGAAAGATTTTCATGGCTTCCGGCTGTCCGCCCTTGCGCGTTCCGTTGTTGGTCACGACTGCGCGCGGACGTAGCGGATGGACAAGGAATTCACCGTTGACGTTGCCATGGCGGCCGGCCAGCAACAGATCCAGCGTGCCGATGCGGTTCTGCGGACACATCAGATCGAATTGCCTGTTCAGTGTCAGGTCGCCAAGGAGCATGGTTCGGAACCTGCCGAACTGAATGACGGAACCCACAGACTGGTCGTCTTCGGTTAGCTGGATTCCGGTGGCGGGGGTGTAAGCGGCGCAAAGAGGATTCGCAGTCGCCCTGCCTTGTATCGGCGTCTTGATCACCTGCGCGGCTGAACTCACGATGCGCCAGTCCAGGCCGGCAACGTTGATCTTGTCGCCCGGCTTTGCGACCGTGTGTTTCGTTTTGGTGTAAAGGTCACGATACTCGCCGTTCAGGAATGCGTCTGTCGCGGCATTCGGCTGAGTGTTCGGGCCATGGTCGATGAACTCCATGATGGGAATTCGTTTGGCCAGCTCGCTGAGGCCGCCGACGTGATCGCCGTGGAAGTGTGTCGTGATCAGGTGATCGATCTTTGTCAGGCCGGCATCCTTTGCCGCAGCCACAATCCGCTCGGCGTCACGGACAGCGCCGTTGCCGGTATTTCCGGAATCGATGAGCATCGATTCGCCGGAAGGCGTGACAAAAAGGACGCCAGTCCCGCCCTCGACGTCCACGACGTAGATATCCAATGTTGTTCTTCTGTTCTGTGCCACAGCCATCGCTGCGTAAAGCATCAGAGCCAGCACCAACAGTACTCTTGCGCGCATTAATCCTCCCGTTGTTTCAAGAAGTGAAGCCGTCATCGTATGTGTTGTCCGATGGCGTGTCAACGTGCGGGAAGTAGGAGACATCTTTGAAATTGGACGAATCCTGAACCTCAGATCCGAAATCCCGAAATATCAGATTGGACCAGGCAGGAAGGATCGCCAGTCCAATTCAAGATTTCGGATTTCGGGATCTGAGATGCAGGACTTGTCCAATTTCAAAATCGCCCCTCTGTTCGCGAGGTGAAGTCCTACTCAATTTCAATTTGTGCTCTTTGTCAGGATAAGTATGTGCTGGCGGGGTAATGTATCGATAACGCGCGTGAGAATGAAACCTTCTGCCGCGAGCTCGGTTCGAACCTCTGCGACGCTCATCTTGTGTTCCGGACGAATCGGGACTGAAGGATCTTCCTTGCGGTATTCCAGTAGAACCAGCCTGCCGTCAGCTTTCAGGGCCTCGCGGATCTTCCTCAGCATCAATTGAGGTTGTGAGAATTCGTGATAGACGTCGACCAATAGAACGAGATCCATCTGGCCGGCCGGGAGCCTGGGATCGGCCACCTCTCCCTGCACGAGTTCGATATTCCTGAGCCCGGCGCCGTCCGCATTCTGGCGAAGCATTCGCAACATTTCCGGTTGGAGATCGTTCGCGTAAACCTTCCCGTTGGGCCCAACACGCCGCGCCATGCGCATGGAGAAGTAACCCGTCCCGGCGCCAATATCGGCGACGGTCATTCCGGGCCGAATGCCGATCGCGTCCAGGGCGCCTTCCGGATTTTCTTCGCGCTCGCGCTCGGGTCGATCGAGCCAGTCTGCGCCGGCGGCGCCCATGACGGGAGCAATTCGCCGATCGGTGAGGGGGTGCGTGCCCTGGAATGCTTCGGCCGGGACCGCGGCCGCCAATGAGACAAGCAGGACACATAGAAGGAGAGAGAGTATTCGCCGGTTCATAATTCGCGAGTATATATACTTGGTCCTCTCAACTGGAGGTTATTGAATGAAAAGGCGCGAGTTCATCACCCTGCTCGGCGGCGCAGCGGTCTTGCCGTTAGCTGCAAAGTCACCACAGACTCAGTCCATCGCCCAGTCCGCCCAGTCCATTGAAGACGCGATGCGCCGCGCGGTTGAGCGCAAGGACGTGGCCGGCGTCGTTGTCATGGCAGCCGATCGCAAGCGCATCATCTACCAGGGCGCGTTCGGGGTCGCCGACATTGGCGAGGCCCGTCCACTCAAGCTCGACGCGCTGTTCCGGATCGCATCCATGACCAAGGCCATCACTTCAACGGCCGCCATGCAGCTTGTCGAACAGGGGCGGTTTGCGATCGAAGATCTGGTGGAAAAATATCTTCCGGAGTTCGCGAAGTTGTCCGTATTCGAATCGTTCGACAGCGCCAGTGGCGCCTATCGCGTGCGGCAGGCGACCAGGACGGTCACCATCCGGCATCTCTTCACGCATACGTCGGGGCTTGGATACCCCTTCACCAACTCGATCGTACGCGACTTCAAACCGCGCGCTGGAGAGGCCTACCCGGTTGGCCCGCTGGTGTTCGAGCCGGGCGAACGGTGGCTTTACGGCACAAACACGGACTGGCTGGGCCGGCTGGTCGAGAAAGTCTCGGGCATGTCGCTCGAAAACTACTTCCGCCAGCGCATCTTCACGCCGCTGGTGATGCCCGACACCTTCTACTCTGTGCCGAAGGACAAGGAATCGCGTCTCGTGACGGTGAACCGCCGCCTGGCTGACGGATCAATCGTGAAGGATTCCGTCCAGCCCGCGACATCGGGTTTTACGCCGATCGGTGGCGGTGGCCTGTCATCGACCGCCAGCGACTATATCCGCTTCACGCGGGCGTTGCTCAACGGGGGCGAACTCGATGGCGCCCGCATTCTCTCGGCCAGCACAGTAGCCCTGATGGGCCGGAACCACATCGGCGCAGTCGGCGTTCCGGCACTCAAGACCGCGATGCCGGAGCGCAGCGATGACTTCTCGTTCATTGCGGATGGGCGCGACAAGTGGGGGCTCGGATTCCTGATCACCGCCGACACGGTACCAGGCAAACGGTCCGCCGGCAGCCTGAGCTGGGGCGGAATCAACAACACCTATTATTGGCTGGATCCGGCCCGCGGCATCACCGGCGTCATCCTGATGCAGTTTCTTCCATTCGCGGACCGCAAAGCGCTTGCCCTCTATGATGCGTTCGAGCGCGGCGTGTATCGGCTTGGCGGCTAGCGGGCTGTGCCGATCTTCGATGCAGCAACGAAGTCCGGCTTGGTCTCTTTCAGTATTTGCAGGATCGCCTGCCTGTCGCCCGGCGAAAGATGATTGAATTTCGGGCTTTGGTCCGCGCCGTTGAGCACCTCAAGGATACGGCGGGAAACATAGTTTCTTGCGGGCCTGGGCAGGTTGTCGAACTCCCGGGAATAAATCACATAACTCAGGGGGTACTTGAACAGGCGCCGCTGGAGATCCAAGTCCCGAAGAGACCGCCCCGTTGAGTCGCGAATACCGCGGCGCTGGAAGTCCTCGGCAAAGCCCGAGGTCCCCGAGATGCTGCTCGACAGTTGAGCTTCACCCACAAGCAGCATCGCTTCCACCAACTCTTCAGCCATGCCTTCGTACTGTTTGAGAGTGTCGGTGCCCGGCGAGTCGTGGATGGCTTTCTGCGCCGCGTAGTTCAACTCCGTTACCTGGTTTTCCACAAAAATCTGATGACCCAGCACCATCAGCGCGACGATATCGCTGTAGTTGGTAAGGTATTTACTGGAATCGAAGAGGGTCGTCAGATCGGTCACATTCGCGCCCTGAGTGCGTTCCAGCTTTATGGTGGTTGTGGCTAGCCCAGCTTTGGCCGGAGGAAGATTCCGGAGAACCAGATTACCCATGTGCAACTGGTCTCCATGCGTGCCCGTGACATACCAGCCGCCCCAGCGTTCCTTGAGAGGGCTGCGGTCGCTAGTCGCAAAGAAGCCGGCGTGAAAGACGGGAGTGCCCGTTTCATCCGGAACCGTGGACGTCATGACGTGACCCGGAGCAACCGGGTTGTGACACTGCAGGCAAACGTCGAATTCGCGTTCGATCTTCGGCCTGTCACTCTGCTGCTCGATCGAATAAAAAACAGCGCCCAGCTTTGGATCGACAGTGGTGATTTCCAGAAGAGGACTCCCCTGGACCCAGCCGACGTAGGTGTCGTCGTTGAAGTAGATCGCTCGCGGCGTAGCCGGAGAAATCATCTTCAGCTGGAGACTTGTCTTGGACGTCACGAGAATCTGGGATGAGACATCGATGTCTAAGGCGCGAAGCAGCGACTTCAGATACCCATGCTGATCGTCGCGTTCCAACCGGACTTCGCCGGTCTCGATCCGCTTCCGAAGTTGGGTGATCGAGTCTGTTGGCTCGGTTTCATAGTAGTCAATCGCAGGATGCTGCAGGACCGTAAATCTTTGCATCGCCGCAAAGCTGCTCAGCGGAATGAGGCTCACAATAAGCACACAGACGAATGAACGCATGAATCCCTCCGGGCTTCGCGAAGTGCAGTTTTAGAACCACAGGTGAGAGAGTGGTTCTTCAAGGTTTTTCAAACAGATGCGGTGAAGGGGATTCCGTCGTATTGACAATTGAGCACAAAAGCTCTCCATCAGACACGGTCCAGGGACAGAATGTCGGCAGGCTTGGATATTTGTTGTCCCGCCCTTATCTTGAATCGTGTCCCTCTCCCACCGGGAGAGGGTGCCCCGAAGGGGCGGGTGAGGGTCGCCATGCCGCGGAAACCGTTATCCCCAGTGCAACGCAATCGAGCGCGCCAATTGAGAAAAACAGATACGATGGCCGAAAAATTGGCTTGGGTTCTTTTGCGCGACCGACGACTAGTTGGACTCAAATTCCGCCGCCAGGTCCCCATTGACAACTACATCGTGGATTTCTACTGCCACGAACTCCGCCTGATCGTTGAGCTTGACGGTCTTGTCCATGACGATCCCGTGCAAGTTCGAAGGGATGAAACACGAAATGCGCATCTGAAGCGATTGGATTACCAGATTCTTCGAGTACCCAATGGAATGGTGATGAAGGATCCGGCGGCATTTGTTGAAAGAATCAAGGAGTTCTTACCCTCACCCGCCCCTTCGGGGCACCCTCTCCCGGGGGGAGAGGGACACAACTCCGGTTACCGTCACTCATAAAAGGTCCAATCTCCACAATTTCAAATCTGCCCTTACCTGTGAAGCGAGTACGTCACCTTCAACACGAGCGAGCGGTTCGATTTCCCATTGAAGGCGCCTTCGGTATACCGGGTCTCGTTGTAAACGATGAAGAAATTGTCAATCGTACGGAATATGTAGTTCAAGCGCAGTTGAAGCGCGGCAAGCTGACCCGCGCTGGTGTATTGCAGATAGGCCGAAGTCAACAGACTGGCCGTAAACGACACGTTGGACCGCAATCCCGCCAGATGGGTGTTGAACGACCCTTCGGCCAGATCCACGTTGTTGTAATTATAAGTCGGGCTGAAGGACAGGTTCTTGTTCGGCCGCAGCTCTCCAGCGAAGTTCAGCGTATGTCTGAACCCGTCATAGAAGTCGCCTAAATTGAATCCAACCGTGCCGCTCACCTTGCGTCCGTTATAGGACCTGAACGTCATCACCGATTCGTTCCATTGGTACGCGCCCGCCGGCAACGTAACGCCTGGCCCGATGTTGAATCGGCGCGGTAAACGTTCGACAACGTTACTGACATCCATTTCTATCCTGTCGCCGCTTTGAAACGACGCCGCGACCTGCATTCGCGATTGCCGGCTCTGCAAGACGCCAGAACTGTCATGGTATGTCACCGACGTTGGCGTGAGCTCAAGCTGACGAATACCCCGGATGCCGGGCCTGGGCCGCCACGAAATCCGCTCGCCGATCATCCGGTCCCTGCGGCGCACATACCCAATTCCCGGATTGAAGTTCGGATCAATATTGATGTAATTGATCCCGGCCTCAATCCGGTCGTCGCGCCATTCAATGCCGGCCTGCCGCGCCCAACTCTTATCGGCGCCAGCCGTTTCCGACGATTTTGCAAATAGCGCACCGATGTTCAGATATCGCTTGAGCACAAACCGGGCGTCGGCCCCGGCAACACGATTCCAACTGCCGGCGCCCTGCCTGTTGGTCACGATGGCGCCAATGTAGGATCGTCCTAGAATTTCTTTTCGAATCCGGCCAACGGCGTAGTTCTGGCCTGGGCGGCCGAGATGTGTGCCGGTCTGAACGCTCAGTATTCCCAGGTCGAAGCCCCCAACTTTTCCGGTCATCTTACCGCCGCCGATTAACGGGATGCGTTCGCCAGTCTCCGAAAGGCCGATGTTGCGGCTGTAGAACATTTCCACTGGAGGGGGCCCGAGATGCAGAAGGCCGACGCCCATTTTCAGAGAATCCGCTCCTTCGATGAAGAACTGCCGTTTTTCGGGAAAGAACAAACTGAATCGCGTCAGGTTCACTTGCTGCGCATCCACTTCGGTCTGGGCGAAATCGGGATTCACGGTCAGGTCCGCGGTGAGGTTCGACGTCAGGGAAAATTTCAAATCGTCGATGCCGATGTCATGAATCACTTTCCTGCCAGGAGTGGTCACCGCGTTGAACCGTTCGATGCCGGTGATGAAGTAAGGCCGTATCCGCAGCCGCTCGGTCTGCCGGATGTTCTGGAGCCCGCCAAGATGGCCGGCCTGCGACACATTCGTAAACGCATAGTCGCGATCCCAGCCTGACCAGTAGACGGCTTCATTCTTGCGCTTGATCACGCGCTCAAAGTTCAGTCCCCATGTCTGTTCCGCGGCGCCCGAAAATCGAAGAATCTTGAACGGTATCGCAATCTCGGCGGACCATCCTTCTGCGGTCAGAATGGCGGAGGCCGTCCACTGCTCATCCCAGTCGGCGCTGATGATGCGATTTTCGTTGCGGATCAGTCCGTCGAAGCGAGTGCCGCGCGGGTTGATCCGAAAAAGGAAGGCATTCCGATGATCGTGAAACGTGTCAAGAATGACGGCGAAACTATCGTCCGATTCCAGCGTGTTGTCACGGCGAAGCTCCCCTGCGCGGATCTCATTGGGCGCGCTGTCGATGATCTGAACGCCGATGTAGATTTGCGTGTCATCATAAAGGATGCGAACCGTGGTCTGTTCGGTCGCAAGCTCACCCTCGCTCGGCTCCTTTTGACGGAACTCCGTTATCGGAATCGCGGAAGACCACACGTCATCATTGAGCTGGCCGTCAATTGCCGGCCCACGGGGAACTTTGCGGGTGATCGCATCCTGACCCGAAGCAGTAAAGGGGAGCGAAAGCAAAACAAAAAGAATACAGAGCAATCTGTGCATGAGCGCGGGAAGCTTATCAAATGTCACCCTGCAAACCCTATTTCCCTTGCCCGCTTCCCGGATGATTAATAGAATCGACGCTTCTTTGAAGTCCCAAAACTGTGCAGATTCCCAAGGAGATTCCATGGCGGAAGATAAAGAGCCTCTCCAGGCCAAATCGACCGAGCAGCAAGAGCCGCAATCGGGCAGCCCACAGGCTGGTTCGAGGCTCACACGGCGCGACTTCCTGATCCGCGGCAACGCCGGGGCAGTCGCGGTTGGCGTCATCACGGGCGCCGGCCTCGCCACTAACCTGCTAGCCGAGCCGCAGGCGCCTCAGCGGCCGGCTGCTCCACCAGCCCCAGCGGCTCCTTTTGTCACTCGCAAAGTGACGCTCGACATCGACGGAAAGAAGCACGATGTCAGCGTCGATGTGCGCGACAGTCTCTGGGAGACGCTGAACTATCAACTGGGACAGTCGAACTGCAATCTCGGTTGCGATCGCGCGCAGTGCGGCGCCTGCACGGTCCTTGTGGATGGCATGCCCGTGAATGGCTGCGGCCTGCTGACCGCCCGGTATGGGCGCGGGCAGAAGATCCTGACCGTGGCAGGCATTTCGAAAGGGCCGGGCGTCGAAGGCCTGCATCCGCTTCAGCGCGCGTTCTGGTTCGATGGCGGTTTCCAATGCGGTATCTGCACGCGGGGCTTCATCATGTCCGCCTATGCGCTGCTGGAAAAGAACAAGAGCCCGAACACCGAACAAATCAAGGAAGCGCTGTCGGGCAACATCTGCCGTTGCGGCGAGTACGCGAAGATCATCACCTCCGTCCAGAAGGCGGCTGCGGAGATGCGTGGGGAAAAAGTTACTTACAATGCTCCCCTGATTACCGACGCGGCGCCCCTTATCAGCGGGAACACCGTGCCCGGGGTTTCAAGGCAATTCGAATTCGCGACGGCGTTGGGAACGATCGAACAGTTCGACGACCTGTCTCTCGAACTGAAGGCGAAGCCTGGAATTCTCGACGTGTCCGGAACAGAACGCACCATAAATCCCGTCTGGGATCCAACCCGACTTGACGAAGCAAGAGTTCGACAGATTCTTGCTGAATCGGGTCACCCGGTGAGGTAATCAAATGTCGCAAAACATCGAACAGAGAGTCGACGCAATTCGGGTTGTTCAGGATCCAGCGTATGCGGCCAGTTTGACTGACGCTCAATGGCGCACGCTCGGCACTGATCCGGTATGGAATGAGCTTGTCGGGGAATTCCACGAGATGGCCGCCCCGGTAATGGCCACCTACGCTGCGCAACTCGGCACACCGGCGACGCAAACTGCGCGCGCCACGCCTGTCTGGCCCGACAAGTTCGAAGTAATCGGGAAGCCGGTTCCCCGCCTCCATGGCCTGGGCATTGTGACGAGCCTCGGCCAGTACACGGAGAACATGCGGATGAACGGGATGCTTTTTACCCGAACGCTTCGCAGCCCCCATCCGCACGCGAAGGTAAAGAGCGTAAACATTTCCAAGGCGCAGGCGCTCCGTGGAGTTGTCGCCGTGTTGCATCGGGGAAATCTGCCGGCAGAGTACCGGGATGTGAAGCTCGGCGGAGGCCCTCCGGATCGCTTCCTTTTCAATGAAGAGGTATTTGAGGTCGGATCTCCGATAGCTGTCGTCGCGGCCGAGACGGAGCATATTGCGGATGAAGCGACGCACCTGATCGAGGTCGAGTATGACGTATTGCCTGCCATGCTCGACATGATGGAAGGCGCCAGCCCCAACGCTTTGAAGCAGTGGGACAACACCGAGGACGGAACGATCATCGCGAGGACTCCTTCGCTGGTTCGGGGAACTCCCGAAGGAGCGCGTGCCGATGTCAACCTCGACGCCATCCTTACAAAGCCGACGGAACAGCATTTGTGCCTGGAACTCACGAATTCCCTGATGTATTGGGACGTGGACCGGCTTATCGTCTATTACACCAGCCAGCACGCGCATGGCTCCCGCGCCGGCCTTTCCCAGGCCTTGAAGATTCCTTCCAACCGCGTGCGGGTTATCCAGAACGGTTACATGGGGTCGGGGTATGGATACCGCTCCGGCGTGGACCTGTCTGAAGTGCACTCGGCCATTCTTGCGAAGGTTACCGGGCGTCCCATCAAGAACATGTACACGCGCGAGGAAGACTTCGTGACGCGCACGCACCGTCCCCAGTTCCGGAATGAAATGAAGATGGGCGTGAATCGCGACGGAACCATTCAGTACGGTCAGTTTCGCGTATTTGCCAACGTGGGAGCCCAGCGGGCGGGCGCGGCCAACGGCTCCTGGTACAACATGCAGATGTTGTACAAGATCCCGAATTTGAAACTGGACGCGATAGACGTTATGACGAACAGCTTCAAGTCCGGACCGTATCGCTGCGTCAGCCATCCGAACGGAACATTTGCGCTCGAGATGATGATGGAGCGGGCAGCTTACGGAATTGGCATGGATCCTGTCGAGTTCCGGCTTAAGAACCTCAACGAAACCGGCAACCCGGAAACGAAGCTGCCGTTCAGCAACTCGGGAATCCGCGAATGCATCACTTCCGCCGCTGCTCGAATCGAGTGGAAGGAAAAGTGGCATGCGCCGCGGGCAAAGGAAGTGCGGCCGGGAGTCTTCCATGGGATCGGCCTTGCCGCTCACGCATGCAGCCATGGCGCCGGAACGAATCCCGCAACGGGCCAGGTTATTGTGAATGCCGACGGCAGCGTTCAATGCGTGTCGGCATGTACCGAGATCGGTCCGGGACAGCGTACCGAGATGGCGATGATCGCTGCCGAGGCCCTGGGTGTCCCGTTGACCAAGGTGACAATCGCGTTATATGTCGATACCGACAACACCACTGACTGCGGCGGCACGAATGGCAGCCGGCAAACCAACACCGGCGGCCGCGGCATCTACGAGGCGGCCATGGACGCCAAGAGACAAATCCTGGTATACGCTGCCGAGCGGTTTGTAGCGGATGCACGCCGTAATAACCAGGCCCTGCAGATGACGCCCGAACAGTTGGATATCAAGAACGCAGAGGTTTTTGTGAAGGCGGCCCCTGCAACGAAACTGAGCCTTGAGGCAGTCGTGCAGGCCGCGGGCCTTCCAATTCTTGGCCGGGCAATTTACCGGCAGGACAATGACTGGGAGCGTACGGCATGGGCATCGCACGCGGCTGAGGTTGAAGTTGACACCGGAATCGGTACCGTCAAGGTTACGAAGTACGTTGCGGCGCACGATGTGGGAAGGTCACTGAATCCTTTTGCGCTCGAACAGCAGATAGAGGGTGGAGTGGTCATGGCCCTCG
>CAMAWS010000063.1 GCA_945861845.1 Candidatus Sulfopaludibacter sp. SbA3
GGATAGTCCCTTAAACAACATATAAATTCCCGCGGCCGCCACCGTCGGCGTGTACGAGAAGAACCACGCGACCATGGAAGTCGCGATTGCCTGCTCTGCCGGAACCTTGAAGATCGTCGTCATGGCGAAAACATATCCTGCCTGAAATCCCCCTCCAATGCCCGGAATCTGTGCAATCGATCCGATTCCTGAAATTACCAGGACAAGCGTTACCGCATCGAGCGAGTAATCGAAGTTCATACCGAGCATGAGGAACCAGAACTGGAGAGCGATTGAGATCCATAGCACCGCCGAGTGCGCGATAACCAGGCCAAGGCTTCGACCGCTCCGGAGAAACGACACCCCTTGCGCGAATTTATGCAACAGGTCGGCGATCCTGGGGAAAGGAACGTAGCTTACAATCCGATCAATATTTGACCGCAAGACAAACAACAAAACGATCGCCCCGGCAGAAGCCCATACC
Source organism: Candidatus Sulfopaludibacter sp. SbA3 (assembly GCA_945861845.1). Lineage (GTDB taxonomy): Bacteria > Acidobacteriota > Terriglobia > 20CM-2-55-15 > 20CM-2-55-15 > CAMBFR01. The sequence continues at coordinate 464 of CAMAWS010000063.1, forward strand.
AAAAGCCATGCTGCGTTCTTCATCAATGCCAGGGTCACGCCGGTGTCCGCCGGCAGGTCTATTGCAAAGAGCGCCGATGCAAACAGCGCAATGAGCATAAGTGTGTCGAAGAAGCGTTCGACAATGATGGTCGCCACCGAAGAAGTCAAAGGGACCTGGTCACGGCGGGCCAGCCATAGCGGCCGCACCAGCTCGCCGGGCCGTCCCAGGATGTAAATCGCGGCAAAGCCCACAAGCGTCGTGCCAATCAAGGATCCAAGGGGCAACGATTTCAAGGGTCGCAGGAGAATTTGCCAACGGATCGCACGGCTCACGTAGCTTGCAAGGGTGAGAACTATGGAAGCGGCCAGCCAGCCGAATTTGACGTTCCAGAGGCTGGAAAAAAACAGGGTCCAGTCGAAGTCCCAACCACCCAGGCGGTAGGCGACAATGAGGCCGACCACGAACAAAGCTAATAACAACAACAACTTCCGGTTCACTACGCCGGAATTATCTCAGAATAGTTTCAGTTTGCTGAAATTATTCTTTGCCCTTTCTCGTTCATTATGAGGCTTGGCTGGACTTCGCCTGGCAGGACCTCGAGCAGGATCGCGAGACGAACACTCAACTTGGTCTGTGACCTGCGCCTGCTTTGACAATGTGCGTTTCGACAGACCAAGCGACCTGATCCTCCTATCGCCAAACGAATCGTCGACCAAATCAGCAGGACCGTGAAAATCCTGCGATATTGCGAGTGAAATCCAGGCGTAGGCAGCCCCCGCTGTCCTCTACTCGTATATTGGAAATGTTGATCGACCCATCCGGCCACTTACCGGTTTCACGGTTGTACGGGAGTTGAAGGTTCCGGCAGTTGCCATTTTCAAATTCCTGAGTGATTTGCAAAGGCTCTGATAATATTCCGCCCGCACCGGAAGATTCCTCGCATACATGATCGGAACAAAGCTCGCACACTTCACAATCACGGCCCATCTGGGTTCTGGCGGCATGGGAGATGTCTATCAGGCCACCGACTCCAAGCTCGGCCGCAGTGTTGCCATCAAGCTTCTGCCTGAAGCCTTCGTTCATGATGCGGAACGCGCCGCACGATTCGAGCGCGAAGCCCGCGTCCTGGCATCGTTGAATCATCCCAACATCGCCGCAATTTACGGCATCGAGGAATCCGGCGGACGGAAGTTCCTGGTGATGGAACTCGTGCTCGGAGAAACGCTGGCCGAACGCATCAAGCGGGGGGCGCTTCCGCTGGAAGAGTCCCTGGAAATCGCGACCCAGATAACGGATGCGCTGGAAGCGGCGCACGAGAAGGGAATAACCCATCGTGATCTCAAGCCCGCAAATATCAAGACCACACCCGAAGGCAAGGTCAAGGTACTGGACTTCGGTCTGGCAAAGGCATTTGCGGGAGAAGCGGCGAATCCGGTGAATTCCAATTCTCCGACGATGAGCCTGATGGCGACGCAACAAGGCATCATTCTGGGAACTGCCGCCTACATGTCGCCCGAACAGGCGAAGGGCAAGGAGGTGGATCGACGTACGGACATCTTCGCGTTTGGCGCGGTGCTGTACGAGATGCTGACCGGACGTCAGGCATTCGGGGGCGAGGATATCGCCGACATTCTCTCGCGTGTACTAAGGAGTGAGCCGGACTGGAAGCTGCTGCCCGCCAATGTGCCGGCTCGTATTCGGGAACTGCTGGGGCTCTGTCTGCAGAAGGATGTGAAGAATCGGCGTCAGACGGCGACCGACGTGCGCATCGACATCAAGCAGGCGCTGGCTGAACCGGTGGCGGCGACATTGGTGGCCACGCCCGCACGGGGCGGCCGGCTGGGCTGGATCGTGGCCTTCGCCGCATTGTTACTCGTGACGGCGGTGCTCGCCGTTCCCACGGTGCGGCATCTCCGCGAAACGCCGCCGCCGGAAACCCGCACCGATATCGTCACTCCCGCTACCAACGATCCCATTTCCTTTGCCCTCTCCCCCGATGGCCGCCAGATCGTGTTTGTTGCATCCGGCGACGGGGCCTCGCGCCTGTGGCTGCGGTCCCTGGCGTCCACCACCGCGTAGCCGCTGGCCGGAACCGAGGGTGCGGTCTATCCCTTCTGGTCGCCCGACAGCCGCTCGGTCGGCTTCTTCGCCGACAACAAGCTGAAGCAGCTCGACATCGGTGGCGGCGCGCCGCAAACGTTGGCAACGGCAACCGCCTCCCGCGGCGGGACCTGGAATGCGGAAGGCGTCATTCTGTTTCCGCCAAACACCACAGGTCCGCTGTTCCGCGTTCCGGCCTCGGGAGGCGAAGCGGTGGCCGTGACGCAACTCGACCGGCAGAACAGCCACCGGTTTCCATTCTTCCTGCCCGATGGCCGCCAATTCCTATTCCTGGCGCAGGGAACGCCGGAGACCGCAGGGATCTACCTGGGATCGCTCGATTCGGCCGAAACCCAACGGCTGACAGCGGCCGATACGGCGGGCGTCTACCTGTCTTTAGGGGATGGGGGGATGGCGGGATGGCTCCTGTGGGTGCGCGCGGGAACGCTGGTGGCCCAGCGCCTGGATTTGGAAGGGAAGGCGCTGACCGGCGATCCGGTGACCCTGGCCGATCCCGTGGCCTTCGATGCTGGTTTCGGGTCGGTTGCCGTGTCGGTATCGGCGTCGGGTCTGGTGGCCTACCGGGCGGGCGGGGCCAACCGGCGGCAACTGGCCTGGTTCGACCGTTCCGGCAAGGCGCTGGGCACGATGGGCGCGCCGGATGAAAATGGTCTCATCGCACCCAGCGTTTCGCCCGATGGCCGCCGGGTGGCGGTGTTCCGCACCGTACAGGGCAACACCGACATCTGGCTTCTGGACGGAACCCGCACGAGCCGGTTCACGTTCGATGCGGCCCGTGAGACCTTCCCCATCTGGTCCCCCGACGGCAGCCGGATCGCGTTCGAGTCGAACCGGAAGGGACACCGCGACCTCTATCAAAAGCCCTCCAGCGGCGCTGGCGCAGAGGAACTGCTCGTGGAATCCCCGCAGGACAAGATAGCCATCGACTGGTCCGCGGACGGCCGGTTCATTCTCTATTTCAGCTTCGACCCGCAAACGGGACGCGACCTCTGGGTGCTGCCGATGGAGGGTGATCGCAAGCCGTGGGTGTTCCTGAAGACCACTTTCAATGAACGCCAGGGCCAGTTCTCGGCGGACGGACACTGGGTGGCCTACACGTCGAACGAATCGGGGCGAGACGAGATCTACATCCAGCCGTTTGCCGCGCCGGCGGCTTCCGGCGCGGCGGCCAGCCCCGCTGCCGGGCAGTGGCAGGTATCGACGGCGGGCGGCGTCTTTCCGCGGTGGCGGTCCGACGGCAAGGAACTGTATTACATCGGGCCCAGTGGCGAGATGATGGCGGCGCCGATCACGGCCACAGGAACGACGCTGGAGCCGGGCGCGCCGGTGGCGCTGTTTCCAACGCGGATCTTGGGTGGCGGCGTGGACAATGGCCAGGGCCGGCAATACGACGTCACCCGCGACGGCCGCTTCCTGATCAACACGGTCCTGGACGACGCCTCCTCCATCACGCTCATTCAGAATTGGAACCCGCTGGCGAAGTGAGGGGTCGATGATGGACGGCGGCGAATTTCATACTCCGCCGATCCCAGTCTGCGTCCGGCTGCCAACTCCCGTATTGTCTACTCGTTCATTTGAGGTTCCCTGTGGCGGGGACGTGGTCTGTACGACGCCCCGCAGTATTCGGGTTGCGGAGGCCCGGCGGCCGCTTCCTCCTCAACGACAGCGCCGATGACGCGGCTGCTCCCATCGCGCTCCTCCAATGCACGCTACTTCGTGGGCAGGTCCTTCAAGAATGAACGCGCGATCTGGACGTCGCATTTCTGGTTCGAGAACGGCATCGCCGGCCGATATTCCAGGGAGGCGCTGAACTGCCCGGGGGCCGAGAGGTATACGGGATCCTCGACCGTGCCCGTGTAATTGAGCGTCTTGCCATCTTCACCGAGCTCGAAGCGCTCGGTCAGCTTCTTCTCCGTGCTGCTGGGCAGCGTCGCCGCGAGGCCGCTCTGGTGGTCCTTGAAGTTGGTCGTTTCGACGACGAGGGTCTTGCTTTCCCAGTGGCCGACCGAGTGGCCGTGCAGGAACGTCTGCGTCGGCGCCGGGTGCTTACGGCCGTCGAGATATACCGTGCGCTCCGTATCCATCCAATCCGTCTTGATGACGACCTTGTCCTTCGAGGCCTTGATGTTGTTCGCCACCGGGTAGACCATCACCGTAGGTTCACCGATCGGAATGCAGTCTGCCTGCGACGACACGGCCGGATTGGCCGCGGCGCGCGCCGCCTTGCCCTTGTCCGTCAACGTCCAGCGCCCGGCAGCGCCCGTCACGCCAGTAAAGCTCCTCATCGGGGAAAACCAGGTGCCCTCGATGCTGGTCGCGGTGGCGTTCACCTTCGACTCGTAGATGCTCTTCGACCCGATGAACAGCGGCAGGTAGGCTCCGTCGGCCTTCTTGTAGAGGTCCTTGCCGAGCATGTGCGCGCCGGGGTCCTGCCGCGCCGGGTTGCCGGTAATCGTCACGACGTCGCCGACCTTGAGCGAGTCCTTGCTGAATCCGAGACCGTTGAGCACCGATGCCGCGCCTGCCTCGACGTCCATGTCCACCGTAGACCCGTCGTCCTTCTTGACGGTGACCAGCAACTGAACATGGGGGTTGGCAAAGCGGTACGACTTGACGGTGCCGTTGACCGTCACTGCCTTCTGGGTATCGAATGCGGCCGCGCTGTGGTGGGCCATCGCGGTGACACCGCCGAGCGCCAGCGCCGCCGAGCAGGCCAGTGTAAGTCTCATAACTGTTTTCATAGCTAATCCTTGATGGCAGAAGCAGGCCGATGCGCCTTGAGGAAGGAATGGATTTGGCGCACCGCCAGCGGAATCCGCTCTTTGGGTTCTTTCCAGGGGAACATGCTCACTTCGGCTTTCGGCGCGAGCATCGCGCTCTCCATGGCGACGGCGTAAGGGTGGGCCGGGGAATCGTCCGGCAGGACCAGAATCGGGGTTTGGCAACCACGCACGAAATCCCGTGTCACGGTGAAGACGAAGTCGGGGTCAGTCTCGAACATCCTGGTCACAAATTTGTCGACCGCCGGCATCGTGATCTCGGGCCGCTGGGCAGTCAGTGCCGGACCCCAGGTCTTCCAGAAAACGCCTGCGTACTTCGGGTCGCGCATCTCCGGACGCCACCCTACGGGCTGCGCCAGCACAGCCGCGACAACACGATTGGGCGCGCGCTTCAGGAGACTCCAGATGAAGGGGCCGCCGATGCAGAAACCCATCACCATGAACTTGTCGATGCCCAGATGATCCATCAGGCCGAGTTGGTCGTCGGCGTAGGACTCCCACGGCCGATCGACCTCGACAGGGCCGGTGGACTGACCGGTGGTGGCGTTGCGCAGGTCCGCCGTGATGCAGCGATACTGTCCCTTGAACTCCTCGATCGCGTTGAAGGGCGAGTTGCCCGTGAAGAACGAGATTGTCGCGTTCAATCCCCCGCCGGGAAGAAGCATCAGCGGGAAACCGGACCCGGCCTCCTCATAGCGGATGCGAACGGGGCCTTTTTCGTAGATGCGCGCGCCTGCTCCTGCTTGCCCTGTCTGCTGAGCAAACACGCGCGGCATGGCGGCCATCGCCGCTACCGCGACCCCGGCTGTCAGGATATTGCGTCTTGTCGGATCATCCATATTGGTGTTCTCCTGGAAATGACTGGACTGAGTTTACCCGACGAAGCAGAAGAGGCCAAATTGGAAGATTCAACTTCCGCGTCGTTCTCCCGCGGCGTTCCGCATGGGGCAACATAACACCCCAACTGCGACGCGGTTTTGCCGGCCTGCCAAAGTCCGGGACCTCTTATTGCGGACGAAAGTTTCTCGTCGAATTGGTGTTCCTCCAGAACTTCGCCGACGAACTGCAGCGCAAGGTTCCCACGGGCAAATAACTGCAATCGCGTAGCCAGCCTCCGACTGCCACACGTGCGCTTACAATTTGCTCGCAGTGGCTGCCTGGCCCAATTTATCGGCAAGCCACAGCTTAATTAGCGACTGTCGGGTCACGCCCAGACGCCTCGCCTCACGGTCAAGAGAATCCACCATCCAAGCGGGAAAATCCACGTTGACCCGCTTCGCATCGGCGCCGATACGCCGTGCCTTGTTCAGATCCAGTTGATCGATGATTTTCGCGCCGGAATCAAACTTGCGATCAAATGTCTTCGCTTTCATAAATCGCTACCTCTTCATTCCGCGAGCGCCTCACGGAAATTAATCGAATGTCTTCACCGCGCCGAGTGATTACCGCGGACCAATGCTTCTCGCTGATCTTCCCGATTAGCAACCAGCGGAGTTCATCGGTCGTGCGAGCTGGAATTTCGACCAACCCGGGGTCAGCCCAAAGCATCTGCGCTTCCTCAAACTCGATGCCGTGCTTGCGCTTGTTCTCGATGCTCTTGTCCGGGTCGTATTTGAAACCCATTACTGCTCCCCGCCATCCGGGTGGATGGTATATTTAAGGTATATTTATTATACCAGCGTGGCATACCCTCACAAGGGTTCCTTGCCGCACTCACAGCGGTTGGCCCGACTGGAAGAATTGAAGCAGCGCGGGCCGGTGCGGAAGACCCAAACGTGCTTTTCTTTCTGTTTCTTCTGAATCCTGCTGCCCAGTCCTGTGTAGCCTTCTACCTGCGGCCGGTGGTGCGGCAACCTGTTTGCTGAGAACGGCCCCGGGTTCCTTTACACTGAAATGCAGGAGGAGTCATGAGCGACGGCAACGAGGAACGCGACGAGAGCAGGGTCCGCAACGAGCAGGAACGGCACGAGAATTCCGAAGACCGGATTCACGCCGACGATGTCGATGAAGGGGAACCGGAGCGAGTGGACTCCTAGGTCTTACCCGGCCAGCAGCCCGATAAATTGCTGCTGCAATGTTCATGGCGCGAGGCGTAGGGATTCGGTGCAATTTCCGTTCGTACCAAAGTCAGCGCCTCAACCAGGATTAGGCGATCTCACCTCACCCGGGGTCATTAAGCCGCCGTCGAGTGCCAAGACACGCTCCCAAAAATCAACGTGCGCCGCCGGCAGGACGCGGTAGAGGGCGGTAAGCGATACCATTGTTACCGGCAAGCTGGGTTCCTGGAACCACACGGAATGAATCTGTGCCAGGTTTCCACTCTACGACGTCGCCTGTGGGTTCGCCGCGGAGTCGCTGTGCATTGGTTGTACCAGGGCGCTGCGGAATGGTTGCGATTATGGTGCCATCTGAGAAAGCCGCAACGGAGTTCGCCGCCACGCGGTTCGACGTCGCCTGAACGGCGAGGTTGGTGTAGGCCTTGTTTCCTTCGGGCATGGGAACGCACCCGGTCCAAGTCAGGGAGGGTTCCAACCCATTTACATCGACGGTGAACACCTGGATGCTTTCCAGCGCGCCATGGCTGACAACATAAAGCATGTAAAATCCGGGTGTTTGTGCGCGACGCAGGTAGAGGCCATGCGCGTTGAAGGTTTTGACGTCCGGCGGCGCCGGGCAATTCGGAAACAGCTTCTTGTCCGGACGCTGCTCGGCGGGTGTTCCGGCGTAGAAAAGCCGCGCCGTCCTGGCATCGGTATCCACTAGCTTGAGTCCGGCGCCGTCCTTCAGTCCACTTGCAATTAGCCAGTGCGTGCCCGGAATAGGAACCAGATCTTCCGGATTCTGGACGCCACATACAAAATTCACTCCGTTCGTCGGCGAGCAGGCCGCCGTAGATCGTACATGGCGAACGGCATTCGCCGCCGATGCCCTTCTGCCCCCCCGGTCTTTCCGGTCCTGCTGCCAACTTCCGTATAGTCGCCTACTCTGAAGATGGGGCTTTCGCGTCTGGAAACCCCTGAGGATTATCGCGTCCACCTGCTGCCGAGGACTTATGGAATCTCGATCTGGCGGAATTCACCGGGTTTTATAGTTTCGATTGCGGACTGCACTAATGAGGCGGAGGCGAGGATCTTGCGCAAGTTATTCGTCGAAAGTTCAATGATTGGGATGCGACGCCCGCTGAGGTTTTGCTGGTAACGAATGTTTTGGTCGGCAGTGATGAAAAGATCGAAATGGCTTTCAGCCAGGCTCAGAAGATCACCATTCCTGATGCCAATCCAGCCGCGCTCCTTTACGGCTGCGCATTCGTGACCAATGAGAATGTCACGTATGGGCAAGGGCACACATTCGTCCAATAGAATTCTCATCCCTGCGATTTGGCTAGCAGCGCAGTCTCCGAACGCTCCAAAATCCGACAGGCCATCTCGCGAGTGACCGATGGGAAACACCCAAGGAACTCTTCAAGGGTGTAGTTATCCTCGAGGTAATCAAAGAGCGTCTTTACAGGAACACGCGTCCCCTTAAAGACCGGCGTTCCTCCGAGGATTTCCGGATCAATGGTAAGTAGGTCATCTGATTTCATGATCCCAACATAACCTATGCAGTGACTTCTCGTAAACACGACTGTCCGGGCCATCCCAATCCGATCACTTGCCGTACTTGTCCTCTACTCGTACATTGGAAATGTTGATGGACTAATCCGGTCACTTTCCGTGTAAGCGGTTACGGGAGTTGGACGTTCCGGCAGGTGCCATCTTCAAATTCGTGAGTGATTTGCGAAGGCTCTGATAAGATTCCGCGCGCACCGGAATATTCGTCGCATCAATGATCGGAACAAAGCTCGCACACTTCACAATCACTGCCCATCTGGGTTCTGGCGGCATGGGGGATGTCTACCAGGCCACCGACTCGAAGCTCGGCCGTAGTGTTGCCATCAAGCTTCTACCTGAAGCCTTCACACACGATCACGAACGCGCAGCGCGATTCGAACGTGAAGCCCGCGTCCTTGCTTCGTTGAATCACCCGAACATCGCCGCAATATACGGCATCGAGGAATCCGGCGGACGGAAGTTCCTGGTGATGGAACTGGTGCTCGGAGACACGCTGGCCGAACGCATCAAGCGGGGAGCGATTCCGCTGGAAGAGTCGCTGGGAATCGCGACGCAGATTACCGATGCGCTGGAAGCGGCGCACGAGAAGGGAATAACCCATCGGGATCTCAAGCCCGCAAATATCAAGACCACAGCCGAAGGCAAGGTCAAGGTACTGGACTTCGGACTGGCCAAGGCATTTGCGGGAGAAGCGGCGAATCCCGTGAACTCCAATTCCCCGACGATGAGCCTGATGGCGACGCAACAAGGCATCATTCTGGGAACTGCCGCCTACATGTCTCCGGAACAGGCGAAGGGCAAAGAGGTGGATCGGCGGACGGACATCTTCGCGTTTGGCGCAGTGCTCTACGAAATGCTGAGCGGACGGCAGGCGTTCGGCGGCGAGGATGTGGCCGATATTCTCTCGCGTGTCCTGCAGCGCGAACCCGACTGGACGGTGCTGCCTGCGAATGTACCTCCTGCGATTCAGAAACTGCTGCGTCTCTGCCTGCAGAAGGATGTGAAGAAGCGGCGTCAGACCGCGACCGACGTGCGGATTGACATCAAGCAGGCGTTGGCGGAACCGGCGGCGGCGACTGCAGTTCTCCCCGCGCGCGGCGGACGGCTGGCATGGATCATGGCTGCAACAGCGGTGTTGGTGGCTGTGGTGCTCGCCGTTCCCGCGGTGCGGCATCTCCGCGAAGCGCCGCCGCTCGCGCCGACGGAAGCCCGCCTCGATATCGTCACTCCCGCCACCGCCGATCCCATTTCTTTTGCCCTCTCTCCCGACGGCCAACAAATCGTTTTCGTCGCTTCCGGTGACGGCGCCTCCCGCCTCTGGCTGCGTTCCCTGGCATCCACCACCGCGCAGCCGCTGGCCGGAACCGAGGGCGTGAGCTATCCCTTCTGGTCGCCCGACAGCCGCTCGGTCGGCTTCTTTGCCGATGCCAAGCTGAAGCGACTCGATATTGGTGGCGGCGCGCCGCAAACATTGGCAACGGTACTCCAAGGCCGCGGCGGAACCTGGAACGCGGACGGCGTCATCCTGTTTGCGCCAAACTTTGGAGGTCCGCTGTTCCGCGTTGCCGCCTCAGGGGGCGAGGCGGTGGTTGCGACGAAGCTGGACCGGCAGGTGAGCCACCGGTTTCCGGTCTTCCTGCCCGATGGCCGCCAATTCCTGTACTTCGCGGGAGGATCGGCGGAAACGAGAGGGATTTATCTGGGATCGCTGGAATCGGGAGAGACGAAGCGGTTGACGGTGGCCGAAACGCGGGGCGTGTACCTGGCGGGGCTGGCAGGGAAGATGGAGAAGAAGGGGGGATGGCTGGTGTGGGTGCGTGCGGGAACGCTGGTGGCGCAGCGTTTGGATCTGGAACAGCAGGCGCTCAGCGGGGATCCGGTGAC
>CAMAWS010000064.1 GCA_945861845.1 Candidatus Sulfopaludibacter sp. SbA3
CACATGTCGTTTGTTGGAATTGGTGTGCCCTGTTTCCGGAGTTGGCGAAACACGGACGCGTAGTGGTGGGTCGTCTGGTCGTCGGCAAGGAGCAGGCGCACGCCCTCTTTCAATAGGAAACGCCGGAGAATCTGCTCATTCTCGGCCTGCCGCCGCCCGTTGGCGAAGCCTGCCCGGAGCTCGCCGAGCACCACGAACGGCAGCATGATGGCCTCCGCTTCCTCGAGGATCGCCACCGTCTCGACGACGCCCTTGCAAAGATCGACGTATCGATTGGTGTCGATGGCGACTCTCACCGCCAGAGATCCTCATCTACGCGATCCTGTGCGGCGAGCGCGGCCTCGAGGGCCTTATCGGCCTTCCACTTTCCAGCGATATCGCCGAGATTCCGGCGTTTCCGGCGGGCGCCGGCCATCCCCGCGCCCTCCGCCAGCGCCTCAACGGCCGCCTCGTTCAAGCTCTTGCCGGCAACGCGCGCCCGCTCGCGCAAAGCGTGGTCAACTGCCGGCGGAATACCGCGAATGGTGTACTGCATGCAGTCAGTATAGGCAATGCATGCACATGCCGCAAGCAGTCCTCCGGCAGGGCCGCAAGATCGAGGTATTAGCAGATATCTGGAAGGGTGCAGCGCATTGTTGGTTTGCCCGTCAATTTTCTCCGGCCATTTTGACGATCTGCTGGTAGCTTCGAGTACTGAGATAGAAACTGCCTCGAAGGAGTTCATCCAATGGTTCTCTGACGGATGGGATGAATTGGTTTTCCTTAGCCAGAAGGAGAATGCCTGCGGTTCCGATTATCGAAAGGTGCTGGCTGGCTGCGCAGTCTCGCGCAACTCGATCGTCAACGATCAGCAATCCGGCGTTCATTTCTCTTGCGAGAACAATCGCTTCGCCTTCGCCCTTGTCCAATCCATGTTGCGCGAGCTACTTCGGCAGAGCCCGCGCGGCCGAACCCGGCGACGACCACTTCTTGATACACGGCCCGTGGAATGCAGATGGTGTGGAATAGGGAGCGAAGAAGGTCGAGGAGCTTTATCGAGGCGAGGCTGATCAGCGGCCCGGAATCGGCCACAGTCTTCATGGATTTTTCGCGTTCTTCCGGGCCTCTTGCACCATCCGTCTTCCCGCGCGAAGTTCAGCATCCATTTCCTTCCTTGTATATTCGGGAAAAACCGAGACGTGGTGTTTGCTGGCGAACTGCATGAAATCCTGCAGTGGGAGGCTGAGCATTTTTGCCGCGGTGCTGGTCGAGATGTTTTTCTCGGTGTAAAGGCGCAGGACTGTCTGCCCTTTGAGGATGGTCTGTGCGGTGATCAAGAAATCCTCTTTGAGCTTTTTCCCTTTAGCATGTTTCGGAACGTCCAAGCGAAAACTCTTGGCCATTTGAACCTCCTGTCGACTCTGGTTCCCCTGAGCCATCTTATATGAAATGCTACAGCCGCCACGTTATCGAAGAGAGTTGACAGGAGATACCTTCACGGCCCGGAGGGAGTCGCGGCACGGGATCGAACATCCGAAGCTCTGAAAGGCGACGTCGGCTAAGAGCTGGCAAAATTTCTCTACAGCGAGTTCGGGGTCTAGAGCGTCGAGATTGACGTTTTCAATCTGGAAGATGCCTTTGTTCATCGCCGGGTCTAAGTACTCAGCGGGTTTTAAAAATCTTTGCGGCTGCCGAGAAAATACTCACCAGACCTTCCTCAAATTATCGAGCCCTTCCAAATAGTCTTCGACCTCAAGGTTGCTCTTGACGCCGTACTCCTCAAGCGTTGTCATCATGTCGCCGACTGAAAGCCCGGCAAGCTCTGCGGCTTTGCCAAGTGACACTTGTCCCTTCTTGTACTTGTCTATCGCAAGCATGACTCTGCCTTTGTAGACGAGATCGCGAACTGTCTTGGACACGTCGCCTTTCTCTGCCTTGGACAGCTTGTTGACGAAATCAAAATTGTCCTTGTCCATGCGTATGCTCATTGTCTTGGTCATTGTTTCTTTACCTCCAGGCTCGCCCTCGTTCTGGTGATTATCTCGTCGCTGTAGCGCCCGTAGCGTGCCAAAGCGTTGAGCTTTGCGAGTGCCTGTTCCTTGCTCAAAATCTGTTTCTCTTTCAGCCTGACGACGATATCAATTGCGGTCACGAACGGAATCTTGAGCAGCTTGCACGCCTTGATTCCTCGCCTGTCGTCGATTGCGACTAGCGTGTTCTTCTGCTCCAACGCAAATGCAAGCGTCGCTGCTTCGCCGTTTCCAATGCTGAAATCGGTCCTAAGCTTCTGATAAACACCCCTGTCCTTGAGAGACTTGACGGCAATTCCCTTGTCCTTGATTGCCTTCTGAATGTGAAGGGAATCGAGCGCTTGTTGCTTGCGGCAGCATTCGTCCTCGACTGCTTTGGTTATGAACACTTTGTCTTTGAAGTCATCAAGGAAGCTGTCGAGCAATTCTGTCTTTGCCAACAGTATTAATGTGGACGCGTCGAATAGGAGCATTATTACAGTTTATTACAAGTGTAAATATATAAAAGTGTCGTGTGGAATGCAAGGGTGCGTCAGAGTCACTCTGCGTCTGTCGTCGTCATCTCTATTTTCGTGCAGCTAACTTTGAAGCCGTATACGTGCCATTCCGAAATTCGTACCCCGCATGTCAGGCGAGAGCTACGTGGCTGTAAATGAGCTGGTTCCCGAGGGTAGCAGTGTCCTTCTAAAGGTGGACAACAGCGAAACGAAAAAGCTGGTGATTCAGCACTGCTCAACGCTCGAAAACGTGTCTCTGCTGATGGGCGGCGTGGATGGAGCGCACGACTGCGTTCAGGTGTATCTGCGGAGGAACCCGGAACAAAAAGCCGCTCAGCGATGGCAATCTGCTAAAGCGCGTCATCTATCCGGCATGCGACACACTAAAGATTCCGAGAGTGAGCTGGCACATGTTCCGACATCTTCATGGAACGCTGTTATCTCAGCTCGGAGTTCCCATCGCTGTCACCCAGGCCCAGCTCGGCCACGCAGACCCAAGAATCACTATTTCGATTTACACGCATGTGCTTTCCGATGTCCAAAGGGATGCCGTCTTGCGCCTTGAGCGCTTCTTATTGGACTCAAATCGACTCAAGTTGCACCAAGACCGGGCAGCTGAGGAAATCGAGGTCGACGGGAAGTTGCTGGAAGGAATGGAGAAAGAATAAGTGGGCGCTACAGGGCTCGAACCTGTGACCTCTACCGTGTCAAGGTAGCGCTCATTCCAACTGAGCTAAGCGCCCGACGAGATAATGACGTTTCCAATATAAGTTCCTGCTGCAAGGCATGTCAACCGAGCTGTTCCCATGTTCGGCCCTGCTTCACATCGACGGTCAGGGGAACGCTCAGCTTTACAACCGATTGCATCCGGTCGCGTACGAGGTCGCGCACGGAGAGTTCATCTTCGGGAACCTCAAAGATCAGCTCGTCATGGACCTGCAGGACCATGCGCGTGCGGAGGTTCCGGTCGCGCAGTTCGGCGGCGATCCGGATCATCGCGAGTTTAATGATATCGGCGGCGGTGCCCTGGATGGGCGAGTTGATTGCCGTACGCTCGGCCATGCTGCGGCGCATGCCGTTGCGCGAATTAATTTCCGGATGCTGGCGGATGCGTCCGAACAGTGTCCGTGTGACGCCGGTGTCGCGGGCAAGACTCAGGCAACTCTCGATGTAGTTTTGTACGCCCTGGTAACGGGCGAAATACCGCGCGATGAAGTCGGCGGCCTCCTCGTTACTGATGCCAAGCTGCTGTGCGAGGCCATACGGCGTCTGGCCATACACGATTCCAAAGTTCACAGCCTTTGCGCGGCTGCGTTGCTCGGAAGTGACGGCTTCGATCGGCACTCCCAGGACCTCGGCCGCGGTTCGGCGGTGAATGTCTTCTCCGGCGGCAAATGCCTCGGCCAAACGCGCATCGCCGGAGAGATGCGCCAGGATCCGCAGCTCCACCTGTGAGTAGTCCGCGGCGACGAACCACCAGCCTTCTTCAGGAATGAATGCTCCGCGGATCTTTTTACCGAGATCGGTGCGAACCGGGATGTTCTGGAGATTGGGATCGCTGCTGGAAAGGCGCCCCGTTGCGGCCGCAGCCTGATTAAACGTTGTGTGCAGGCGCCCGGTTTCCGGATTGAGCAGCGTCGGAATCACGTCAATATAGGTCGATTTGAACTTCGACAACTGCCGGTACTCGAGCACGAATCGAGGAAGTTCGTATTGCACGGCCAGCTCTTCCAGGACTTCGACGGCCGTCGAATACTGCCCGGACTTTTTCAGTTTTCGCGGTTTCGGCAGATTCAGCTTGTCGAAGAGGATTTCCCCGAGCTGACGCGGCGAGTTGATGTTGAAATCGCATCCGGCCAATTCGTAGATGTGCCGGGTAAGCTCGTCGAGCTGCTTGCCCATCTCGCCCGACATTCGTTCGAGTACGCCCACGTCGATGCGTATTCCGACGGATTCCATTTCCGCCAGTACCGGCGCCAGCGGGAGTTCGATGTCCGTGTAGGCTGTTGAGACTTCCTCCCGTACCTTCGGTTCGAGCTCCTGCCACAACCGGTCGATCCACGGGGCGCGGACGTCGTCGATTGTCTGGCCGGCAAGTTCGAATACAACGTCCGCGAGTTCGTATTTGCCGCGATTGGGGAACAGCAAGTACGCCATGAGTTGCGGATCGTCGTAGGGAGCGCTGAGTTCAATTCCCACACTTCGAAGCCTGGCGATCGAATTCTTGACGTCGTAAGTAATCTTGCGAATGCTGTCGTCGGAGAAGAACGCCTTCAAGCGTTGGTCCAAAGGAACGACGACGACCGGACTCTTTCCCGTCCACAACGAAACCCGGTTAGCTATTATCTCAAACACGACCCGGTCGCGGATCTCAGGCAGTTCCTCGCTTTGGACAACATCTATGACCGGCCCGGCCTCCGTTGGCAGGTATTCCTTGATCAGGCCCGTGAATTCCAGTTCCCGAAGCAATGGGGTCAATGCTGCGCGATCTGGTGGCCTGAACTTGAGATCATTCCAATCGACCGTGATCGGCAGCGTGGTGTCGATCGTAACCAGCCGTTTGCTCATTTCGATCTGCTGCCGGTTTTCGATCAATGAAGTCCTGTGCTTCGCACTGGTCACTTCTGCCGCCCTGTCCAGGAGGGCTTCAATCGAACCGAACTTCTGAATCAGGTCGCGTGCTCCTTTTTCGCCAATGCCTGGGGCGCCCGGAATGTTGTCGGATGCGTCGCCCCACAGGCCCAGCAGATCGGGAATCTGCTCGGGAGCGACGCCGAACAGCTCGTGGACTTTCTCGCGATCGACAATCATGTCGTCCTTGGAGGTATTCAGGATGAGAATCGTGTCGACGAGTTGGAAGAGGTCCTTGTCGAGCGTCACAACCAACGGGTAAAGACCCGCGCCGACCGCCGCCGTGCAGACAGTCCCGATGATGTCATCGGCCTCGTGCCCGGGAAATGCCAGCACCGGTATCCGCATCGCCTCACAGAATCGTCGAATGTAGGGGATCTGGTCGGCCAGGTCCTGGGGCATCTTCGTCCGCGTGGCTTTGTAGAGGTCGTACTGTGCGTGCCGCGTGGTGGGTCCCGCGCTGTCCAGCGCGACGCAGATGTACTCGGGAGGAAACTTGTCGAGCACGCGCTTGAGCATGAGCGCGAATCCGTACACCGCATTTGTGGGCAGTCCCTGGCTCGTTGCGAGGCCACGAATCGCGAAGTAAGCGCGATAGGCCTGGGACATTCCATCAATAATCAGAAAAGAAGGATGCTTGAGCATGATGCGGTTTCACAACACTTGTGCACAAATGTACACGGTTTCGGTGGCCCTGCGCTTTGCTAAGTTCTTCAGATCCGATGCAGATCCGTTAGGCTCTTCAATTGCAGTGACGACGCCGCAATGTTTGAGAAAACCATAGCGGCGCCTGTCGAATTCAAGGGCATCGGCCTTCATACCGCCTTGCCGGCTTCGCTGCGGATTCTTCCCGCGCCCGCTGGAAAAGGAATCGTCTTCCGCCGCGTCGACCTCGATAACTTCGAAATACGGGCCGACGTCGGGTCTGTAGCCCGGGTTGCCTACGCCACGACGCTGATGAACAGTGGCGTCTGGATTTCCACTGTCGAGCATCTGCTCTCGGCACTTTACGGAATGGGAATCGACAACGCTTACCTTGAGCTCGACAACTTCGAGGTGCCAATACTTGACGGCAGCGCCCTGCCATACGTCGAAGCGATTGCCCGGGCGGGCATTACAACCGAAACCCGGCCGCGCCGGTACATTCGGATTCTGAAAGAATTTACGCTCTGCGATGGGCAAAAGACGCTGAGCATTCTTCCGTCGAACACATTCAGCATCAAGTACGATATCGATTTCCCGCACCCGCTGGTCGGAACGCAGGCGCTCGATTTCGAGATGACTCCCGAGAATTACGCGGAATTCATCGGGCCTGCGCGGACATTTGGCTTCTACAACGAAGTCGAGAAGCTGCGGGCGAGCGGGCTGATCCGCGGCGGATCGCTCGAGAACGCTATCGTGCTGACTGAAACAGGCATGCTCAACGATTCGCCCCTTCGATTCAAAGACGAATTTGTTCGCCACAAGACGCTCGACCTGCTGGGCGATTTTGCGCTGATCGGCCAGCCCGTGCTCGGGCGCCTGATTGCAGATCGGGCGGGCCATGCGCTGCACACGCGTTTCGTCGGCGAGTTGCTCGATAGTACTTCTCATTGGACTTTCGACACGGCTCACGACGAAACCTCCATCCCGGCTCGCGCCTGAATATCTCTTATTACCCTGGCCACCGTGAGAACTTCCACCCGCTCTGCGCCTGCACGTTTCAGGGTACGCGCAATTTCGTGCATGGTTGACCCGGTGGTGTAAACGTCGTCAACGACGATGACGGTCCCGGGGAGCTTTCCTCCCGTTCGAACTTCGAATGCGCCCGCCAGGTTTCTCTGCCGCTCACTACGGCTGAGGCCCGTCTGGCTTGGCGTGTTCTTGCGGCGCCGCAACAACCGGCTGTTTACAGGTAGTCCGAGCTGGCGGGCAATCAACTCGGCCTGATTGAAGCCTCGATCGCCCTCGCGGGCGCGATGAAGAGGAACTGGAATGATCATGTTTCCAGTGAAAGGCTCCCGATCCAAACAGTGCTTGAGCAGCCTGCCGAGCACCTGAGCCATCGACACGCGATCCGAGTACTTCAGGTGGTGAATGATCTCGCGGAGCGTGTCGTTGAACACGAATGCCGATCGTGCGAGGTCGAATGCGTGCTCGCCCTTACGGCAGGCGCCACAAAAACCCTCGCTCGCCGGGGCGGGATCTCCGCATTGGTGGCACCAGGGCGGCTCAAGCGGCGCAAGAAGCGACCAACAGTTCGGGCATGCGGCGCCCCAGCGGCGCTCGTAGACTTGCGCCTTGCACAAGACGCAGGCAACAGGGAAGAAGAGATTCAGAATCGTGTCGATCAAGGGAGAAAAGGGAAGTTAGGAAAGGGCACTGAAAGTATAGCACCCGCGAAAAAGAGGGACAGTGAGCAATTTCCCGCGGAAATTGCTCACTGTCCCTCTTTTTCTATTTCGAATACGGCAGGTTGTGGATGATCGATAGCGCGCGATATAGCTGTTCGAGAAGGATGACTCGGCTGAGGTCGTGTGTATATGTCAGAGGCGACAGCGACCACAACAGGTCGGCCCGTGCCTTAACGTTTTCCGACATTCCGGCGTATCCGCCGATCACAAACGTCAGGTTGCGCGGGTCTTCCGACATGTGCTTGCCGGCGAACTTTGCGAATTCCCCTGAACTCCATGCCTTTCCCTTCGGATCCAAAACGATCACCCGGTCGGAGGAAGTCAGCGCCGCCAGCAGCTTTTCGCCCTCGGCCTCAATGCGCCGGGCGCCATCACCCCTGGGCTCCTGGACCTCGGTAATCTCAAGCGGCAGAAAATGCCGGATACGAGAAATGTAGTCAAGAGACACTTCGGAAAGTGGGGTGCTCTTCGTTTTGCCGATCCAGACCGCGCGGAACTTCATTCCAGCCCGTATTTCTTGCGCTTTTCGAGAAGGGTTTTGCGGCTTATGCCGAGGATTTGGGCGGCCTTCACCTTCTTGCCCCGTGTCTGTTTGAGGATTTCGGTGATGTAGTCCTTTTCGACCTCTTCAAGCGAAAGCAACTTCGTGGACGAGCTTCTGGAAGCGCGCCATCGAGGAGGAAGGCCATCTGGAGTGATCTCGCTGCTCGATGACATCAACAGAGCGCGCTCGAGCGCATTGCGAAGTTCGCGGATATTTCCGGGGAAGTCGTATTCATCGAAAACAGCCTTGCAGTCCTTGTGCAGTCGCGAGTTCGCCTTGTATTTACGATCGAGTTGGGCCAGGAGGAACTCCGCCATCGGGAAAATCTCAGGGCGGCGTTCATGCAGAGGCGGCACGCGAACTGTAATAAGGTTGAGCCTGAAAAAGAGGTCCTGGCGGAAAATCTGGCGATCCACCGCCTGCGCGAGGGGGACACTGGAGAGTGCAATGATGCGGGCATCCAGTTGAATCGACCTTGTGCCGCCCACGCGATAGTACTGTTTGGCCTCGACAACGCTGAGCAGCTTGGCCTGGACGTTCAGGTCCATGCTGGCGACTTCGTCCAGGACCACGGTGCCGCCCTGCCCCATGTCCAACTTTCCGACCTTGGAATTCACTGCGCCTGTGAACGCGCCGCGCTCGTAGCCGAACAGTTCGGACTCGACGAGTTCTTCGGGAAGCGAGCCGAAGTCGATCTTGATGAAGGGAGCGTCCCTGCGGGGGCTGTTGTAGTGGAGCCACTGCGCAAAAGCGTCTTTGCCGGTTCCACTCGGGCCTTCGATGAGTACCGTCGTTGTGCCTTCACGGACTCTTTCGAGGGTGCGGTAGACGGCTATCACAGGCGAGTCCGGCGCAAATACCATGGGGTAGGCCGGGATCACAGAAGCAGCCTGGGAGATTGCTGTTTCTGGCGCGCTCACACCGTTCGTTGCGTGACCAGTTCCTGCGCATCCCGCCGCTTGCCGGTCCGCCACAATCTTTCGAGATCGTAAAATTCCCGGGCGCGCGCCGAGAAAATGTGCACGACAAAATCGAAGTAGTCGAGGAGTATCCATTCCCCTTCGCTGTGCCCTTCGATATGAAGCGGGCGTAGGCCGTCCTGTTTGAGTCTTTCCTCGATCGCATCTGCAATCGATTGGCTGTGCCGGCTCGAAGTGCCGGTACAAATAAAGAAGTAATCGGTAAAGGAGCAGATATCTCCAAGTTCGATGACAACCGGATCCTGCGCCTTCGTGTCGAGAGCTGCCTCGATTGCTTCGCTGAGTTGATATTCCTTGTCCATTAAATGCTCTTGTTCTTCCCCGTTGTCATTACTGTCTTTACGAGTAGAGTTTGTTTTTTTCAATGTAGCTCCACACCTGCGATGGTAACCACTGCCGCACTTCACTGCCTCGTTTCAGATCCTCGCGAATTTCAGTTGATGAAATAGGCTGTTCCACAAAGGGCAGATAGAAAACGGCATTGTTTGCAGACGGTCCTGCAGGCAACGTGACCGGCTGTTGTTCCTTGAGGACCTGGAATGGCGCGATATCCTCCCTGAACGGATATCCGGGGCGGTTCACAACCACCAGGTGCGCCAGGTCAAATAGATGCCTGTAGTTCTTCCATGTCCCAATCTCCTGGTACATGTCGGTTCCGACGATGAACAGCAGGCTGGCGCCAGCGTACAGGCGTCCCATTTGTTCAAGTGTCTCCACTGTGTAACGCTTTTCGAGGGCATCCACTTCTAAAGTAGAAATTCGAAAACCATTGAAGGGCAGAGTCGCCAGGGCGACCATCGCAAAACGATGGAAGGGCGAAGTGATCTCGCGTGCTTGCTTGTGAGGGGGAGAGAACGCGGGAACGAAATGAACCTCATCGACCTGAAAGATGCTCGCGACTGTTTGCGCCGATGCGAGATGTCCGTTATGGATGGGATCGAAGGTCCCGCCCAATATGGCAATCCTCACGATCCTTTGGATACCTCGTCTGCGGAAGAGAGCTTTTTCACCACTAATTCTTTCAACTCTTCGAGACCCTCGCCGGTTACGGAGGAAATCTTAACGAAGTCGAAATCGTTCTGTCTACACCATTGCTTCAGTTTGCGAACCTTTTCGGGGATTGCTGCATCCATCTTTGAAGCCACAATCACCTTTGGCTTGAGCGGGAGTTCGGGGTTGTGTTCCGCGAGTTCCGAGTTGATGGAATGAAATTCATCCACGGGATCGCGGTCGCTCATGCCCGATACATCGATAAGGTGAAGAATCAGGCTCGTGCGTTCAATGTGTTTCAAGAACTGAATGCCCAGGCCCGCGCCCAGGTGCGCGCCTTCGATCAGGCCTGGAATGTCCGCCATCACGAATGACCTGTCCGGGTCCAGTGACACAACCCCGAGGTGCGGCTCAAGAGTGGTGAACGGGTAGTCGGCGATTTTCGGATGAGCCGCCGAGATCCGGGAAATCAGGGTCGACTTGCCGGCGTTTGGATATCCGACAAGGCCCACGTCCGCCAGCAGCTTCAATTCGAGGCGTAATATCCTTTCCTCGCCCGCCAGGCCGTCCTGTGCGCGTTGCGGCGTACGATTTATGGCAGTTGCATAATGCGCGTTGCCATGGCCGCCGCGGCCGCCTTTTGCCACTTCAACTCTTTCCCCGGATTCTGTGAAGTCGTGTACAAACTCGCCGGTCCCATCGTCGTACACGATTGTTCCAATCGGGATCAGAATATCGAGGTCTTCACCGCTGCTGCCGTGTCGCTTGGACCCTTCGCCATGACTGCCGCGTTC
>CAMAWS010000065.1 GCA_945861845.1 Candidatus Sulfopaludibacter sp. SbA3
GTCGCGGCGCGCAAACGGTGCGCCGGGCCGCACGCTAAGCGGGAATGCAAACCACGACGGGTCAGCAAGCGGGTGCCATTCTGGCATTGCCAGAGACTCCTGCTCATCACGTTTGCCGTGTAGTCGTCCCAGGTGTCGTGGATGGGATCGGCCGTCGAATAGTTGCGAAGCACGAAGTTAGCGGGTCCGTAGGTCCTGCTGTTACCGCTTCCCTGGATCAACTCTGAAACAATCGTGTTGTATGGTTTGCGATTTTGAATCGAATCACGCAGGTAGAAATGCAGGGCGTTCCGGCCCTCCACGGTGATTGTGGGATAGGCCATCGTGTTGCGAATCATTTCGCCCATCCAGAACGTCCACCGGTCGACGAAAGCCTCGCTGTCGAGGAGTTCGTCGATCAGCCGCTCCTTCTTCGTCGTGCTTTGATCGGACAGAAAGAGGCGAAGCCGCTCATAATCCGGCGGGCGTCCGGTCAGGTCAATCGTGACGCGCCGCATGAACTCTTCATCGCTCGCCAGGCTCGCCGGCTGAACATTTTCAGCCTCAAGCCGGCCGAAAATATGGTCGTCGATGAAATTCTGGCGCGGAGGGCTGCCGGTGAGATCCGAGTGGGGAATGGATTCACCGAGCCTGGTTGTCATTAACTCCTGATAGTCCGCCTTCTGGTCCAGCGTGTCGGGGTTGAAAGACCATCGAGAATTGGGGTATTCCGGACAGTCATGATCCCCACCCTGCAGCAGGAAACCGCTGCACAGGATCAAGATTGCCCCCAGTGTTGCTCTTCGCATAGATGGCAGTCTGTGCAATCGGCGGGCCAATGTCAACTTTCGATAGATAGCCATTACCAGCAAAGGGATATGGAAGGTTCCTGCGGACTGTAACTCGGAAGGTTCCATCTATTTAATAGAATGTTGAGCGTCAATTCACCGCTTCGTTGAATCCCATGGTTTCTTCAATGACCTGCAGAGACTTGTCAAGGACGACTGTCCCTCCAAACCCAGTCCCCGTTTCCGGGGCGTAGTACCGAAGATCGATGAATGTGACGCGATAGGCCGCGCCGGTATCGATGACACGGGCCACGGGAAAACGCGCGAAACCCGCGAAGACGGTCCCGGTGCGCGATAGTTCCGCCCTGGAAAGAATCTCGGAAACCGGGGACTTCCGCATGCGCGCGAGCTGGCGGGTCACTCCCTGAAAAATATCCAGGTCAACTGTGAAGACTTCTTCCGATGTTTCGACAATGCCCGTAAACATGTGAGGTGTCAGCATTCGAGGCGAAACGGCCGATCGCTCGTAGCCCGGTACATGTTGCGTGTACTCCGCCAGCCGCGAGCGTGCCGCGTCACGCAGTTCTATTCGAACGGCAAGGTAGCCGGTCACAAGGACAATGGCGATTCCCGCGGCCAGCGACCGCCTGTCCAGCCTGGCGCATGCGCAGGCGATGAGTCCTGCGATCAAGAGCAAGTCCAGAAACGGATCGATGATGAACAACGTGTCGCCGTAATACCAGGTGTCGCTGAATGGCAGGAACGGACGAACGCCGTATACGTTGGCAAGGTCGAGCAGCGGGTGCGTTGTCATCACGATGAGCGCGAGCAGGAGATGCCTTCCAAAGTGCCCCGAGATCTTGTGCATGATCGCGGCAAGCAGCAGCGACATCACGGGAATTCCAATTAGCGTGTGAGTAATTCCGCGGTGGTATTCAATGTAGGTGGGATTTCCCCAGAACGTCGTGAAGCCGTCGAAATCGGGCAGGTTCGTTGCGATTACCGCGGTCCATGCCGCGCGGGGCACCCACCGGTCAAATCCCGTGCGTGCAATGACGAGGCCGGCGAGCGTATGCGTGGAGTTGAACATTACTTGATGGCTGCGCCCTATCGGGCTTGCATTCGCAGCCGCTCATTCTTGCCCGCTGGCGCGAAGAAGGTCGTTAGTTCCAGACTCTCTCTTTGCATATTTCGACGATACAAATGGATTCGACCACGCGATTTGCCGGCGGCACGGCCATTCCGCGTTCGGTCATCAGTTTCCGAATGAGTGCTGCTGCTTCAGGGCGGTTAATCGCGGACTGCACTCCAACCCGGACAAGGCCATCGGCATAATCGAGCGCCTGCCAGGTATGGCCGGCCATCATTGAACCGACGTCTTCGGTATCCCGGCTGCCCTTATCCCGGGTATCGAGCTTTCCGCCGTAGTCGACCAGAAGTTGAACGACCTCACTCCTGCCTTTCATCGCCGCACCCATCATCGGCGTGCGCCCGTCCCGGTTTATCGCATTCGGGTCGAGACCCAGGTCGAGCAACATTTTCACGGCCTCGATGTTTTCTTTTAATGAATGTTCATACGTGACGCCTTCAACCCAGCCGATTCCGGCGGCAGCGGTCAGGGCAGTATCGCCATGATCGGTGGCGAGCTTCGGATCGGCGCCGTACGAGAGAAGCAGTTTCATCAGGGCGGTATCGCCGGACTGGGAGGCGCGTATGAATGCTGTTGCCCCAGACTCGAAGAACCACTGCATCGTGAAAATCGTCCGGCTCAAGGTATTGTCCTTGATGCGTGCGTTCGGATCGGCTTTGTGGTCCAGCAGAGCCTTGATGTACTCCAGGTGATCCATGTCTGATTTTGGCACCGGATAGTCGCCGCCTTCGATATTGGCGTTGTCGGTGGCCAGGTACAGCGGAGTCCATGCCCCTTTGTTGGCGATGTTCGGGTTTGCGCCCCGTTCCAGCAGGAATACCCCG
The DNA here is from genome assembly GCA_945861845.1 of Candidatus Sulfopaludibacter sp. SbA3. Classification (GTDB taxonomy): domain Bacteria; phylum Acidobacteriota; class Terriglobia; order 20CM-2-55-15; family 20CM-2-55-15; genus CAMBFR01. Next base: position 2,742 of record CAMAWS010000065.1, read on the forward strand.
AGCCGGTAGTGCCGGTTGTTGGTAGCTGTCAACAATGCCGTCCATCCGTAGTTGGTGACTTCGTTCACATCGGCGCCGGCGTCAAGCAGATACCTGGCCGATTCGATGTCACCTTCACGGGCTGCGAGAATCAATGCAGTGAGGCCGCCGCTGCCCCCGCCAACCAGTCCGGCCACGACGACTTCCGTGGAGTTGTCGTTATCAAGATTCGCGCCTGCAACCGGTGGCGCGGGTGTGGCCGGCGGCTGGCCGGCTGCCGTTGCAGCGGACGGAGGCGGTGGCGCTTCAAACCGGCGGCCTGAGTTGAACAATCCCTGGGCTGTTTCGAATTCGAGTTGTTCCTGGTAGGTTCTGCCGGCTGCCGCCGCGGCGGCATGGCGCTGGGCATTGCCTTCCACGCCCACCGTGTCGACGCGCGCAGCCATATAGTTTCTAGGTAGTCCGGCAGCGCCGGAACGGGCCTTCAGGTCGGCGCCACCGTCAATCAGCGCCTTCACGGCAGCGGGATGTCTTTGTTCGGCAGCCCACATCAAGGCTGTAGTGGCGCGAAGAGGTTCCCTGGCATTGACGTCCGCTCCTGCGGCAAGCAGGCGCTTTATTGCTTCCGGGTTGCCGTTGCGGGCGGCCAGCATGAGCATCGTTTCGCCGTTTGGCCCGGGCATTGTTGCATTTGCACCGGCTTTGACAAGGCTGTCGATAGTGGCAGCCTGCCCGTACAGGGACGCCAGGTAGAGGGGCGTGATGCCGTTACGGTTGGTCACATCGGCCTTTGCGCCGGCGCGAATGAGCAGGTCGACGAGTTCGAGGTTTTCAAGATAGACAGCCCAGTGGAGCGCTGTGGCGCCATCGACCTGGGCGGCATTCACGTCCGCCCGCCGCTGGATCAGTGCCCGTACCGCCGCCGCATCACCCTTTGCCGCCGCGTCGGCCACATCGCTTGGAGCCGCCATCGCCATGGCTGTTGAGATCATCACCGCCGTCAGGCCCAGGACTATTCGTCGACTCATCTCGTTGTCTCTCCTGCTGTTCGTGCAACTTCGATGGAAGTTATTATTCGTTTCAATTGGCATCTCCGCAAGTAAAATGCCCGTTTTGAGTTCGTTATGGAATCAGAGATTCAAGGAGATTGAACGTGCGAAACCGCATCATGGCTCTTGCCGTAATTCTGGCGGCAACATTGCTCTTTTCATCGATCGCCAGTGCCCAGGCCACAACGGGTTCGCGTGACCTGTCCGGAGTCTGGATGACGCAGGGATATCGTCTTTACAGATGACGATCACCGATCCGAAGACGTATACGAAACCTCTTTTGAGCGGGCCGAAAATCTTCAAACTTCAGCGGAATTCGGAAATCATCGAGAGCCAGTGCATTCCTTCGGAAGAGGAGGATTTCAACAGGAGAATCCGGGATCCCGCGGCAGGTATTGTTCGTTAGCTTCCAGACTCTGATGGATTGTGCGCGGTCACAGACCGCGCCCTACAGTTTCTTCGCGAAGGACCGGCCATCTGCAGTTCCCCCCAATTCCATGGAAGAATCATTTGGGCAGCGCAGGGTAGCGGCCGTTGGACGCGTGTTCGTTCGGCAGACGTTTGCGCATAATGAACTCCAGCGCGCACTCAGCCACTGCAGTGGTGGTCTGGTCAATACGGGGCAGACTAAAACGGTAGGTGGCGTCGAGCAGTTCGATCTTCAGTACCTGTGCACGATCGGAAAATTCCGCGAGTAACTCCGTCAGGTTGATGGACTTTGTAGACCAACTCTTGACCTTATGCACGGTAAACGTCCATTTATGGTCGTCATTGAACGTGGATGGAAATACGCCTTGTTCGTAGAGATCCTCATCAGGAACGGTGACGATGAGGTGTCCGCCCGGCTTCAGCACTCGTAGCCAGTGATGCAGTGCCTCGCGCGGATCGCGCATATGTTCCAGGCAGTGGCTGGAGTGCACAAAGTCCATCGAGGCATTAGCAAGGGATGCCAGCAGCCGCGCATCGCCGTCTTTAAGGTCCCACGGTCTACAGCTGAGCATGAGCGGATACTGCTCTGTATATTGGCCCAGAGTGTCAGGGCCGGAGCCAATGTCGATGCCATGACCCGCAAAGTATCGCGTGGCGAACCTGCCGTCGTGCAATCGGCGTAGCACCGCTTTACTTGCTTCGTGCATGGAGTGCCCTCACTTATATGGGTTGATTGGGAAGCGCAGCTTGAATATGCCTGAGAAATTGTGCGCGGTCACAGACCGCGCACAATTCTGCGGTCCGGCTTAGAAGTTCAAGCGGCCATTGATGACAAATGAACGGCTTCCGGTCGCGCTGGTAATGCGTCCGAAGTTGGTGTTGTTGATGTTTAGGCTGTTCGCAACGAGATTCCCGAAATTCGGGTGATTTAACAGATTGACCGCGTCCATCCGGAATTCGAACTCCCGGGTTTCGCTCAATCTCACCCTCTTGACGAGGTTCATATCAAGGCCAATGCTTCCCGGTCCCTCGATCCACTTCAGGCCAAGGTTGCCGACCTGTCCGGGTTGAGGATTCACAAGAAGGAAATTCCCCTGGGCGTCCGTAATGGCGCGATTGCTGAACTGACCCTGGAGTCCCTGCGCTGCTGTGACGTTGGCTCTTGCAGGATCCGTCACCTGCTGTAGGCCGTCGAAATAAATCACGCCGTTCGCCACCTTGGTTACCTTCCCCAGGCTCTTCCCGAAATCGCCGACGATATTTGGTGTGTTGAATGGTGTCGCCGTCGTCGAGAGGGCAAAGGTGGAGACTGGCGCTGTAATGGTCAGGGGTGTTCCTGAGTTCAGGCTGAAGATGCCGCCAAGCTGCCAGCGTTCGGCCAGGCGGGAGACCCATCCGGGAGCATTGGCAAGAATCGCCTTGCCAGGTCCGAATGGCAATTCGAGTACGCCATTGCTGCGGAAGTCGTGCGTCCTATGGAAGCCAAGCAATTGCTTGTTCATCGAGCGGTCCCGGGGATTCCGGTACATGATCGTCCCTTCGCCATCGGCCTCGCCAATGCTCCGGCTCCAGCTATATGAGGACTGGGTTGTAAATCCATGCGACATCCGCTTGCTCATCGAAATATTCATCGAATGATATGTGGAATTGCCTGGGTTCGAAGTCACGTTGATGGCGTTGAACTGTGGGTTGACCTTGACGAAATTCTCAGGCAACCCACCGTTACGGAGCAGTCCGCCGTTGACGCCGGTGCCGGTAGGCGTGCTGCTAAGGAAATTGGCAAGCGCCCCGACATTACCGTTGGCGAGGAACGCCCGGGTCAATGTGCTCTGGCGAAGCGAAGCGGAACCCGTGACGGTCGTGCCGTTCACGACTCCCGATCCCAGGTTCAGGCCACGCAGCATCTGGTCGAATAGCGGCGCATTGCCGCCACTTTGCGTGATCTTGAATGCGTCCAGTATTCCGTTCTCAAAAATGTTCGTGTCGTTGAGCGGGATATTGGCCTGGAGCTTTGTGCCTTTGCTGCCGATGTAACGCAGTTCCACGCCCCAATCCTGTGCCAGTTCGCGTTGAATCGACACGTTGAAATTCTGAATGTAAGGTGTCCGCCAGTCCTCGTCCCAGCCGGACCAGCTCTGCAACCGATCCGTCAGTGGAACCGCCTGGAGAGGTCTGGCGGTTATGGCGATCGGAAGGGTCAGGGTTGCCAGGGACCTGTAAGCCCCCTGGGTATCGGTGCGAATAAGGCCTGTTCCCGGAGTGGCAAACTGGCCGTTATGGAGCGTCGAGATATCGAAAATACCGTTGTAGTTGACGCTGTAACCGGCGCGGAGAAGGGTCTTGTCCTGTCCCCAATATGGAATCGACCAACTCATTCCAATAGCAGGACCGAAGTTGTTGTAGTCATCCTTCCAGAGCTGTTTATCCGGATTTGGCGAACCGGGACCGACCAGTTCAAGCGTGGTCAAGGATCCACCCGACCGTCCGGGCTGCCACATGTCTGCATAGCTGGTGCCCGAAATGCCGAACAGCGCTGCCTTTCCGCCGACAGGCGCAGCCGTCAGTCCATTGGCGTCGTACCCAGCGCCGTACCATTCCCACCGCAGGCCGGCATTGAGGGTCATGTTGGGCCGGATCTTCCAGTCGTCCTTGAAGAAGCCGGAGAAATCATTCTGGTGCCAGTCGCGCAGGAACATCTGTTCGGCGCTGGGCACGATCTTGCTGTTTCCGACCTGTCCCACATGCAGGAACGTGGGATTCGTCGGGCCGCTGAGAACGAATGCCTGAATAATGTTGTCCACGGATCCCGACAGGTCTGTCAGGAGGTTCCGCGCACTTGTTTGATCGGCGCCGGTAAGGCCGGGGAATGCAGTGGCATCGATACCGGTCACCGCAACGCCTCCAGGCCCGAGGTTTGCGTATGGATACACCTGCTGGTTCGTCCATCCTCTCGCAGTGGTGATACCCACCTCACCGCCAGCCTTGAACGAGTGGCTGCCCATCGTCCAGCTCAGGGAGTCTGCGAACGACCACCGGGGAGCGTCATTGCCGCGGGTTCCGTTGAAACCACCGAAGATGAAGTTTTCAGTGAAATTGATGGTCTTGGGAATGTAAGAAATTCCATTGCTCCTCGGAAGAGTGGCAAAGGCCTCCGGTCCGTTTCCGTCGGCTCTTTCAAATCCCGAAAGCGCCAGCAGCATCTGCCGTCTCTGGCCGAAGCGGAATTCATTGACGACGGTTGGCGACAGCGTGGATACCAACGATGCCGTGATAATGCTTGGCCGGCGTTTGAAAACGCCGCGGCTGAACGGTTCACCGGTGGAGGTTGGCCATGAAGAGATCTGAATGTCGGAGATCGTCCACTCGCGCGTTGCCGTGACAAACACTTTGTTATTGGCGTTGAAATTGTGATCGATGCGAAGGTTGAAATTGTCGCGGTCGATATTGGGCGCGGTTCCCTGGTTGTCGTCGATGTCCTTTCTGCGGCGAGTCCAGCGAATGCCTGCGGTATTTAACCCGTCGCCAACCGTGAAGTCGTTCGGCAGCGGCATTCTGGAAATCGCCATCTGGACCCATCCGCTTGGATCGTAGCCAGGCCGGAACGGATCGCGGCCGAACACGTTGAAGGATGAAAGAGCGCCGGTTGCGCCATTCGGCGACACCGGATTTCCCTGGAAATCGACGGTGGGAGCATTGGAAGCCGCACTCCCGCTCTGCACTCCGGGGTAGTACCGGAAGATGCCCTGCCGGGCCTGCGCAGTCAGCACGTTGCCGACGACAGTATCGCGGGTGGAGAAACGCTGGCCGTCATACAGGAAGAAGAAAAACGTCTTGTTGCGGACGATCGGGCCGCCGATGCGGCCGCCAAACTGGTTCCTGTTAAAGTAGTCCTTCTTGACGCCGTTGTAGTTGTTGAACCAGTTGCTCGCTTCCAGGGCGGAGTTACGGTTCGTGTAAAACAACGATCCGCGGTACTGGTTGGTTCCTGCGCGCGTTGCCATCTGCACCTGTCCGCCGCCGCGTCCCATTTCGGCATCTGCGGCCGCGACGATGACACGCACTTCTTCAACAAGGTCAGGACTTGTATACGTGACGGCAAATGCTCCGCTGTCACTGTGCCGCGTGTCGTTGACGCTGATGCCGTCCCGGGCGGTATTCACATTGTTGGGTCTGGTGCCCGCAAAGATACCGATCGAATTGGCGCTCATGCCTCCACCGAAGACGCCGACCTGTGTCGACACAAGGTCCAGCGCATTGCGTCCCACGAGGGGAAGATCGCGGATCTTGTATTCGGGAAGCACCGTACCCACAGACGCCGATGTGGTTGTCAGGAGAGTATCGGACGCCACGGTTACTTCTACTGTCTGCGCCACGTTGCCGACCTGCAGCGCAAAATTCAGGCGTAGTTGCTGGGAAAGTCCCATCGCGACTTCGTTATAGGTCTGGGTCTGGAATCCAGGCAACTCCGCAGTGACTTTGTAGGTTCCGCTCTGGAGGCTGGCAAATTGGTAGACTCCAGCCTCATTCGTTATCGCCGTTGTGACGATGCCTGTTGCGCCATTCGTTGCCGTGATCGTGACGCCTGGAATCAGCGCGCCGGTGGCGTCCGATACTGTTCCGCCCAACGTGGCGTTAATGGTTTGTCCGACTGCGTGACCGGACAGCATCACGAACAGCAGTAATCCTGCTCCAAAAATTCTTTTCATGAAATTTCCTCCGTAATAACCTGCCTGCGCAGGTTATGACCCTTATTATTGTCTCGGGGTGGGTACCAGATTCTGCCTGTCCTTCTCGTTATCCAGGCAGACATATTCAATAAGACGCGTATTTGTAACTTTCTTGATATCGAGATTCAGTGTCCACGGTCTTGTAAAAAACACGGGATCATCGTAGGTAACATTGTATTTGATGAGATCCGGGCTGACCTTCTGTAATCGCTCCGTGAGATGGATCTTTTCGCTGTGCTCCAGGCCGTTGCTGTCGAGCCAGGTTCGATCGTTCAAGCCAACCGTATCCACGACGAGGGTATCTCCCTCCCATTTGCCGGTCGAATGTCCCATAAACGTCGGATATTCGGCGATGTCTTCGGGATGACTGCGGCCGTCGAGGTAGATGACTCTGAATACATTGTGATTTTCTACGAGCATGCTGATTGCCTGCCCGTGCTGAACGACAAAGAATAGAGACCCGCCGGTAAGGGCTCTTGAGGGACCTGGAGGCAGGCAAAAACCATTTGGGTTTTTCGAATAGTCCACGTTCTTGTATCTTTCGGCTGCATAAGGAGTGAAGGGCATTTCCTGGCCGCGGGCCTTCAGGAATTGAACGATGTTCGCGCTGCCGCCGCCGACCTCCCAGAGACCAGTCAAGTCCGGAATATTTGCCGAAGCCGGCCGTGCCTGTGCCGCGACAGGAGCAGGTGCGATTGCGAGCGCAATGACGACGGCGAAAACCACAGGAACGACGAAACCAAAAGGACGCACGGTCATGATTACTTTCCTCCGACTCTGTATGGCTGCGCCCACTGCTCCGGTTTCGCGCTATCGCGCTCACGCTTCGCTTCGGCCTTGCATTCGCAGCCGCTCATTGCCTGTTGGCCTGGGCCTGTTGGCCTGGGCCTATTGGTCTGGGCCGCCATCACTCTGACCGCTGAATACTTTCTTCCCGTCAGGCAATGTCACGGACCTGCCGTTAGCGTGGTTCTGGCCTTTCTTGGCGCGGAACGCTTCTACTGTCACCTGGTCGCCGGCCTTCAGCGAGTCCTTTCTCCAGCCCGCCCGGTAAAGGCCGTTGGGAGCGCCGACTTCAATAGCCCAATTCGCTACCTGGCCATTGGCGTCTGTCACGTCAACGTAGTAGTACACGTGCGGATTCTGCCACTCCACTTTTGTGACTTTCCCCTTTAGCGTGATTGGCTGGTTGCGATCGTACTCAGCCTGAAATGAATGATGAGCGGTTGCCTGCGAAGCTGAAAACAAAGAAACATACAGAACGAAAGTGATGAGCAGCTGTCTTGTCATTGACGCCTCCCCCGGAACGTTGCACATAGCTGCGAAAGTCTATCCTTCAGCGGTCAGATCTTGAATGATTCCAATGTCTCCGGCGCGAAGATCTCACGCGCCGTCAGCTGTCGCCGCGACAGCCCCTGCTCGTGGTGATATCGCAGCAGCCTGTCGATCGACTCGATGTTGGGCTCGTAGCCGTAAGCCCAGAAATCGCGCCCCATAATCTTTTCGGTGTCGGCAACGTGCTTGATCAGCCACGGCAGCATGACTTTCAGCGCGGCTGTTTGATGCAGGTCGTCATAGGCGATTCGCTGGGCTTCGACGAACCCCTTGAACAGCGACTGGGCCACCCACGGATGTTTCCTGTAGATGTCACGCCGAAGAGCGATGACGTGCATGACGGGGAAAATCCTTGTTCGCTCATAGTATTCCCTCTCCGCCGTATACGTGTCTTCGAAAAGACGACGTACCGTGCTCGCTCCCCGAATAAAGCTCGAAGGTGCGCGCGGCGTGAACATCGCGTCGATTTCACCGGCTTCCAGCATGGCTGAGAGTGT